>DATFTS010000277.1:0-1621 GCA_035261645.1 Jatrophihabitans sp.
CGTACGGGCTGCTGGTCGTCGGAAAGGCGTTGCTGCTGGTGGGCATCCTGCTCGTGGCGAACCTCTCGCGCAGACTCGTCGGGCACCGCGTCGCCGTGGCGTATGCGATGACCGACGCGACTGCCGTCGCCGATCCGACGCCGGCTCTCACGGACATCTCTACCGAGCGCGTCCGCCGCGCGGTGATCGTCGAGGCGGTGATCGCGCTCGTGGTGCTGGCGTTCACCTCCGTGCTGGTGAACGAGCCGCGCGGCAAGGAGGCGCTGGTCGCGTCGTACCGCAAGCCGGTGTCGGCGGTGGCGCCACTGGGCGGCGGTAAGACGATCGATGTGCAGTCGTCCTCCGGGACGCACGGCGGGCTGACGCTGACCTTCACGCTCAGCGACGGGAGCAGCCCGCAGTCGATCACCGCCACGGCGACGCAGGCGGCGCGGCAGATCGGGCCGCTGCCGATCTCGTTGCGTCGCGAGGGCGCCGGCGTCTACGACGGCAGCGCCAACCTGCCCGTCGGCGGCAAGTGGCAGATCGGCATCACCGTCACCCGATCGACGTTCGACGCAACCACCACTGAGACAACCCTGTCCCTGCACTGAAAGGTATTCGATGAAGCGACTCGCTCTGGTGACCGTCGCGGCGCTGGCCGCGCTGCTCGCGCTGGCCGTGCCGGCCTCCGCGCACGTCACCGTCACCGCCCCTGGCGCCACACGCGGGGGCAGCGACCAGGAGATCACCTTCCGGGTGCCGGTGGAGAAGAACGTCGCGACGACGGGCCTGACGATCGCGCTGCCCCTGAACACGCCGCTCGCCTCCGTCCTCGTCGAGCCGATGCCGGGCTGGACGCACCAGCAGAAATCCACGAAGCTGGCGCACCCGATCACCACCGACGACGGGCAGATCACCGAGGCGGTGTCGGAGATCAGCTGGCGGGCGCAGAACGGCCAGGGGCTCGCGCCGGGGGAGTTCGGCTCGTTCACGATCATCGCCGGGTTGCTGCCGGACGCGCCGTCGCTGACCTTCAAGGCGCTGCAGTACTACGCGGACGGCTCGGTGGTGAAGTGGATCGAGACCGCCGCTCCAGGTTCCGACGCGCAGCCGGAGGACCCGGCGCCCGTCCTGCAACTGGGGGCGGCGACGCAGGCGAAAGCGACGGTGTCGGTGACGCCGACGTCGTCCGGCTCGAGTTCGTCGAGCAACACGGGCCCGACGGTGCTCTCGATCATCGCGCTGGTGCTGGCCGCGGGTGCGCTGGGGCTGGCCGTGACGTCCAGGGCGCGGAGGCGCGGATGAGAGTTGCGTGGCTGCCGGTCACCGCGGGCGCGATCATCGCGGTCGTGGGCGCGGCGGGGCTGATTCGCGGGGCGATGGCGCAGGCGCCGGCCGCCGCGCCCTCGTCGTCCGCGGCCGGACCAATGGCGGTGACGAACCCGTACGTCTGGCCGCCGGTGCCGCCGAGCCGCACCGCGGCCGCGTACTTCACCGTCTACAACACGACAGGCAAGGACGACCGGCTGCTGGACGTGCAGAGCGGTGCCGGCACGTCCGCGGCGTTGCACGTGACGCAGCAGAACGGGTCGATGCTGCCGATCCCGAATGGTGTCGTGGTGCACGCGCACTCCAGGTT
>DATFTS010000278.1:0-5164 GCA_035261645.1 Jatrophihabitans sp.
GCGCGGATGAGGACAGCGAGCAGAGTGCGGACGAGAGCGGTGCCGAGCGCGACGGCGAAGCTGAGCTCAACGGCGACACTGAGCTCAACGGCGACACTGAGCTCAACGGCGACAGGGGGCGCGGCGCCGAAGAGGGCGACGGCCTCCTAGTCCGCGAGGGAGACATCGCCGCGGACTACCTCGAGCGGCTGCTCGACATCGTGGACTACGACGGTGACATCGACCTCGACGTCGAGAACGACCGTGCCGTCGTGGCGATCGTCGGCGGTGACCTGCAGGCCTTGGTCGGGCAGCGCGGTGAGACGCTGGACGCGCTGCAGGAGCTCACCCGGCTGGCGGTACAGCAGCAGACGGGAGTTCGCAGCCGGTTGATGCTGGACGTCAGCGGGCACCGTAAGGCGCGCCGCGAAGAGTTGAAGAAGCTTGCTGTCGAGATGGCCGGGCGTGCGGTTGAGCGTGGTGAGCCGGTTCGGCTGACCCCGATGAATCCGTTCGAGCGCAAGGTCGTCCATGACGCGCTAGCGGCGATCGACGGCGTGCACAGCGAGTCCGAGGGCGAGGAGCCGCACCGCCGGGTCGTGATCCTGCTCGACGCGTGAGCGCGTCGGCTGCGCTCCGCGTGCCATCGCCCGACCTACCCGACGCGCCGTCCGTGGCGCGCGTGGTGTTCGGCGACGGATTCGACCTGGCGCAGCGGTACGCGCAGCGGCTGGCCGGCGACGGGGTGCAGCGCGGGTTGATCGGTCCGCGAGAGGCGGAACGGCTCTGGGACCGACACCTCATTAACAGTGCAGTGCTGACCGACCTCGTGCCGCCGGGTGCGCGGGTGGTCGACGTGGGGACCGGTGCTGGGCTGCCCGGCATACCGATGTCCATCCGGCGACCGGACCTGGCTGTCGACTTGGTCGAGCCGATGCAGCGGCGGGTGACCTTCCTCGAAGAGGTCGTCGCTGAGCTCGGTCTTGGCACTCGGGTGCGGGTGGTACGGGGACGGGCAGAGGACGAGGCCGTGGCGACAGAGGTCGGCGAAGCAGATTGGGTGGTCGCGCGGGCTGTCGCACCGCTCGATCGCCTGGTGAGATGGTGCCTGCCACTCGTCGCTCCCGGCGGACACCTGCTGGCCCTTAAGGGGTCCCGCGCCGGCTCGGAGGTCGAGGAGCACCGGGCGGCGATGCGCCACGCGGGGGCGGGGAGGGTGGACGTCACGCGAATCGACGTACCCGGGCTGGATGATTCCACCTGGGTGGTTCGCGTTGAGCGGTCACGAGGACGAGCGAAGGGGCGGGCATGACAGAGTCGCGGCCAGCTGGTCTCGATCCCGATCCGATGACGGACGCGGAGGACGCCGACGGTGTCGTTTCACGTGAAACGGCGAGATCGGTTGGCTACCCGACCGGTGTCGTTTCACGTGAAACCGAGCATGACACCCCGATCGCGCGGGAAGCGGCCCAGGCGGTCCATGTCCTGAACGTGCGACAGGAGCAGTGGCCCCAGCCGACCAAGACTCGCGTCTTCACCATTGCCAACCAGAAGGGTGGCGTCGGTAAGACGACCACTGCGGTCAACATCGCTGCGGCGCTGGCCATCCACGGGGTGCGCGTCCTACTGATCGACCTCGATCCGCAGGGGAACGCCAGCACGGCGCTCGGCGTCGACCACTCCGTCGGGACGCCGTCCATCTATGACGTGCTGCTCGGTGGACGACCGCTGGCCGAAGTCGGTACCCCAACCGAGTTCGCGCCGAATCTGTTGTGCGTGCCGGCCACCCTCGATCTCGCCGGCGCCGACATCGAGCTCACTTCGCAGGTCGCTCGCGAGTACCGGCTGCAGCGCGCGCTGAAGTCCTACCTCGCCGAGCACGCTGACATCGACTACGTCTTCATTGACTGCCCGCCCTCGCTCGGCCTGCTCACGCTGAACGCCCTAGTGGCCGCGCGGGAAGTCCTCATCCCGATCCAATGCGAGTACTACGCACTCGAGGGCTTGGCCCAACTGCTGAACACAGTCGAGCTCGTTACGTCGCACCTCAATCCTGATCTGACGGTGACCACGGTCCTGCTCACGATGTACGACAGCCGGACCCGCCTCGCCGACCAGGTCGCCGACGAGGTGCGTAAGCACTTCGGGGAACTGGTGCTCTCGCCGGTCATCCCGCGCAACGTGCGCGTGTCGGAGGCTCCCGGCTTCGGTCAGACAGTCATCACCTACGACGCCGGCTCGCGCGGCGCCATCGGATACCTTCAGGCGGCGCGTGAAATCGCCGAGCGCGGCCGGGGAACGACCGGCGAGACCAGCCAGCCCGGCGACACGAGCACCGACCACACCGACGACACGAGCAGGGACGCGGCCCATGAGTAGTGCGAGCAAGTACCGTCGCGGCGGTCTGGGGCGCGGGCTCGGAGCACTGATTCCGTCCGCGGCACCGGCCGAGGCTCCGGACGCTGCGCACGTGCCTGCATCGGTAGACACCGGGGTCGGTCCGGGGGTGCCCGAAGCTCCGGATGGGGCGCACGCGCCGAGTAGTGCGCCGGCGCCAGTGCCGGGCGCCAACTACGCGGAAATCCCGGTCGCGGCCATCCATCCGAACCCGAGGCAGCCTCGCCAGGTGTTCGACGAAGACGCGCTGGACGAACTGACTCATTCGATCCGCGAGTTCGGGGTCCTGCAGCCCGTTGTCGTACGTGCCGACGACGAGGGCTACGAGCTGGTGATGGGGGAGCGGCGACTCCGCGCGGCGATCGCCGCTGGGCTCGACGCCATTCCGGCGATCGTTCGCTCGACCACCGACGACGCAATGCTGCGCGATGCGCTGCTCGAGAACATCCACCGGGCGCAGCTGAACCCCCTTGAGGAGGCGGCTGCCTATCAGCAGCTGCTCGAGGAGTTCGGCACGACGCACGAAGAGCTCGCGCACCGGATCGGCCGCAGCCGGCCGCAGGTGTCGAACACCATCCGACTGCTCAACCTGCCGCTCGCGGTGCAGCGCCGGGTCGCGGCCGGTGTGCTGTCCGCCGGCCACGCGCGTGCGCTGCTCAGCCTTGACGACTCCGATCAGCAGGACGAGCTGGCGAGCCGGATCGTCGCCGAAGGCCTCTCGGTGCGCGCGACCGAAGAGCTCGTCGCGCTGGCGCAGCGTGGTGGCAACCGACCTAAGTCGCCCAGGGCAACGCCGGCCCGCCGCTTCACGGCCCCGGGCGTCACCGAGCTGGCCAACAAGCTCTCCGACGCCTTCGATACCCGCGTGCGTGTGGACATCGGCCGGCGCAAGGGGCGCATCACCGTCGAGTTCGCCTCGATCGACGACCTGGAGCGGATCGTCGGGCTGATGGCGCCCACGGTGTCCGGCCAAGTCGGCGAGGCCAGCGACAGCGAGCCCGATGGGGCCGATCAAGCGCAGGCCCAGCCGACCGGCGATCAATCGAACGAGTTATAGGACATCAGTTCGGCTAACGGACGGCGCCCGCGCCGCAGCGACGGCAACTGCACGTCCTGTGCGGGATAGCCGAGGCTGACGACGCCGACCGGCGCCAGCCCATCGGGCACGCCGAACGCCGCGGCCAGCGCCGGCCAGCGCTCGCCTGGCACGCCGAAGAAGCACGCGCCCAGACCCTCGTCCTCGGCTGCGAGCAGGAAGATCAGAGCCGCCATCCCGGTGTCGATGTGCCAGTAGGGCACGGGCCAGCGCCGCTCGTCGCGGTCGGTCCACCCCTTGTCCGGCTCGGCGTAGCGGTCGAGGTAGGCACCGCGGTCGGAGAAGAAGACGACCAACACCGGCGCGGTCCGCATCCGGCGCAGCCACGCATCGGCCGGTCCGTCCTCGGTCGTGACGTCCCAGAAACGGCTGCGCGATGTTATGTCGTCCAGTACCAGGAACCGCCAACCCTGCGTATGCCCCGCTGACGGGGCGCGAATCGCCAGGTGCAGCATATTCTCTACTATTTCGCGCGGAATAGGGCGATCAGGATCGTACGTGCGGATCATCCGCCGCCGGCGGACGGCTTCGCGCAGTTCCATGCCTCACCTCACCGCGCCTGACACTCGACGCCCAGGCATTCGAAGCCCAGGCATCCGACGCCCAAGCATTCGACGCTGCGCCGGGCGCTGATACTCGGGCGCCATCATGCCAGCGCGTGTGTCATCGTTGTTCACCGTGGACCTCATGCAGTCGCGCAAGCTCGAGAACGTCTGCTACGACATCCGTGGCCCGGTACTCGAGGAAGCGAAACGGCTCGAGGAAGAGGGCCGGCGCATCATCAAGCTCAACATCGGCAACCCCGCGCCGTTCGGATTCGAGGCGCCGGACGAGATCCTGGTCGACGTCATTCGCAACCTGCCGCAGGCGCAGGGTTACAGCGACTCGCAGGGCCTGTTGTCCGCCCGTACGGCGATCGTGCAGCACTACCAGCAGCGCGGCATCGAAGGGGTCGACGTCGACGACGTCTGGCTCGGCAACGGGGTCAGCGAGCTGATCACCCTCAGCCTGCAGGCGATGCTGGACAACGGCGACGAGGTGCTCGTCCCAGCGCCGGACTACCCGCTGTGGACCGCGTCGGTGTCGCTGTCCGGCGGTCGGCCGGTGCACTACCTGTGCGACGAGAAGAACGGCTGGCAGCCGAATCTGGACGACCTGCGCAGCAAGGTCTCCGATCGCACCAAGGCCGTAGTCGTCATCAACCCGAACAACCCGACCGGCGCGGTCTACTCGGAATCGTTGCTACAGGAGCTGGCCGGGCTAGCGCGCCAGCACGGATTGGTCGTCTTGGCCGACGAGATCTACGACAAGATCCTCTATGACGGCGCGGTGCATGTGCCGTTCGCCCACGTCGCGCCGGACGTGTTCACCCTGACGTTCAACGGGCTGTCCAAGGCTTACCGCGTCGCGGGTTTCCGGGCGGGCTGGATGATGGTCAGCGGACCCAAACGGCACGCGGCCAGCTACCTCGAAGGCATCAAGATCCTGGCGAACATGCGGCTGTGCGCGAACGTGCCCGCTCAGCACGCGATCCAGGTTGCGCTCGGCGGCCGGCAGAGCGTCAAAGAGCTGATCCTGCCCGGTGGCCGGCTGCTCGAGCAGCGCGACGCCGCGATTCGCGCGCTGGCAGAAATCCCCGGCGTCACCTGCGAGGTACCCAAGGGCGCGCTCTACGTGTTCCCGCGGCTGGAC
>DATFTS010000279.1:0-5210 GCA_035261645.1 Jatrophihabitans sp.
GCGCAGCTCTACGACATCTCCGCCGACGCGCGCGAGGCCGCCAAGATCGCGTTCCAGTCGAGTCTCGGTGCCATCGAGCCGGAGCACGCAGCGGAGCAAAGCATGTTGCACGACGTGGGTGAGACGCTCGCCGAGCGGTCGGGGAACCCGCTGCAGCCCCTGCGCGTCGTCCCGCCGATGCGGGCCGGCGGAGCGGTGCTGGCCTGATGAACGCGGCTCCCGTCGTCGGACCCGTGCCGGACACCAGCCTGGCCGACCCGGAAGCCGCGCCGGGCGCGCTCGTCAACGCGATCGCGGCCGACCCGGACGCGCTGGTGTACTTCCTGATCAACGTGGGCGACGGCGACACCCAGCTGATCCTGTTGCCGCCCGACAGCGACGACCACGTGCGGCGCCTGGTGGTCATCGATGTCGCAACGCCGAAGAAGCTGCCCGAGCTGATCGACGCGCTGCACACGGTGACGGTCGGTGGGGCCGAGCTGATCCAGCCGCCGGGCACCGAACGGCAGATCAGACTGCTGGTTGCGACGCACCCACACTTCGACCACATCGGCGGCATGACCGACCTCATCAGTGGCTACGACGACCCGAACCCGCTGCTGCCGTCGTGCATCGACCAGTTCTGGGAGCCGGGGTTCTTCTTCCCCACGCCTTCGTTCCACAACCTGATGGCGACGCTTGAGAGCCGTCCGCGGATCCGACGGCTGCAGCCGACATCCGGCACCACGATGACACTGGATTTCGTCCGCATCACGGTGATGGGGCCGGGCGTCGGCTTGCGCAATCGCTTCGACACGTATGGCGTGGAGATCAACGACTCGTCCATCACCTTGATGGTCGAGTACCCGGCCAGTTCGTTGTTCGCGCAGCGCAGTGGCACCCGGGTCGACCGCCGCGCCGCGCCAGCGGCCTCCCGGCGTCTGCTGCTCGGTGGCGACGCGCAGTTCACCTCGTGGGCGCAGGCCACCGTCGACTTCCCGGATCTGGTGCAGTCGCAGAACGCGACGCTCACCAAGGAGTTGCGCACTGCGCGTGGCAAGGACTACCTGAGCGCCGACCTGATCAAGGTGTCGCACCATGCGTCCAAGCATGGCGTCAACCTCGAGTTGCTCGAACGCGTCGGCGCGCCAGTGGCGGTGGTGTCGTCCGTCGCCGGCGGCGGCAAGTACGGATTCCCGCATCTGCTGGCGATGGAGGCGGTGCGCGAGGCGCGGCAAGCCACTACGACGAAGGGCACGCCGCGCAAGACCGATGAAGAGCTCGGCATCCACGTCACCGGCAGCCTGCTGGACACCGGCAAGCCGGCCGGCTCGATCGCCGTGCTGGTGCCGCGCGTGGCTCGGCGACCACTGCGGATGTTCCGCTTCGGTGACGCGAAATCAGATCAGATCGACCTGGCGGCGGCGCGCGAGGTGAAGGGGAGCTAGATCGCGCGTCGCCGGTAAAGCGATCGGCTCGTCACGAGGCCCACCGCGGCCGGTGCCCAGAACGTGACGACGCGATAGATGATCACGACCGGCACCGCGTGCGAGGCGGGCACGCCGACGCTCATCAGCACGGCGATCAGCGCGGCCTCGGTGGATCCGAGTCCCGCGGGGACGGGGACCGACGAGCCGGCCGCCGAGCCGAGCATGAACGCGGCGAGCACCACGGGCACAGACGCGGTGGGTTGCGGCCCTGGCAAGACGGCAGTGCTCGTGACGAATGCAAGCCCCATGAGCAGCGTCGTCGACCCGGACGCAGCGACGAGGGTGGCGAGCGCGGCTGGACGCTTCGCCAACCGGCGGACCGGTGCCCAGAAGCGGCGCACCGTCGTCGCGTCCCGGCGACGCCGATGTCGCGCCAGCCACCAGACGGTCAGCCCTGTGGCGACCACCGCGACCGCGACCAGTAGCCAGGGCGAGCGCACCGGCCCGAGCAGATGGCGGATGTGCGTCAGCAGCGCGTCCAGTTCGTGCGCGCCGCCGCCCACACCGAGCGCCTGGATGCCGAGCACGAGCAGGCTCAGGACAAGGAGGTCGGAAACCGCACCGAGCACGGCCATGGTGCCTACGGCGCCTACAGCGCCTGGGCCATCGAGCCCGCGCCGGGTGAAGTACCGCGCATGCAGCGCCGAACCACCGAGACCAGCGGGGGTGATCCGGTTGGCTGCCGCGGCGGCGAACTCGACGAGGATCGCCTCGCGCAGCTGCAAGGGCAGCCCGGACGCGGCCCGCGCGGCGATTGCGCTTGCCAGGTAATGCAGCCCAGCCAGGGCGACGAGGGCGGCCGCGAACTGCCAACGCAGCTTCGTGAGACTGCGTCCTGCGGCGGCCACCATGCCGAGGACGTCCGCGCCGCCTTCGGCGCCGAAGCTGGTGGCGATGATCAACAACCCGGCCAAGAGCAGCCCGGCGGCGAGGGCCAGCACCCAGCCACGCGGCCGTCGGCTGGTGGCAACTGGGGGATGGGCAGGGGCGAGTGTGTCCGCCAGGACAACGCTCATCCGCCGCTCCTCATCCGACTGCCTACCGTCACAGTTCCCATCGACGCTCTCGGATCACTCTGAAGGCCGTGAGTGTTTCCACAGAGTCTGCGGACCATGCGGACAGCCGCACTAAGCTTGCAAACGATTTCAGGATGTGAGCATGGGTAAGGGCAGCACGTGACGCAGACACTGATCTCCCCGGGCAAGGGCACCGAGCTGATCCGGCTCGACATCGCCCGGCTCGATGCCGGCGAATCCGAGATGGTCGTCCGCGACGACGAGGAGATCTTCGCGGTCGTCCTCACCGGCGTGGTGGCGTGCAGCGTCGACGACCAACAGTTCGGCCGGGTCGGTGGCCGGTCTTCGGTGTTCGACGGACCGGGCCACGCGGTCTACGCGCCTCCTGGCGCGCGGGTCGCGATCACCGCGGTGGACGGGCCGGTCGAGGTGGCGGTCTGCAGCGCCCCACTAGCAGAGGGAGGCGAGCCGGCCGGCGCGCGGGTGGTCCGGCCCTACGATCAGCGCATCGCCGAGGTGGGCGAGGGCAACTGGGCGCGGACGGTGCGCACGATGCTCGGGCCGGAGCACCCCGCCGGACGTCTCATCGTGGGCGAGACGATCAACCCGGCCGGCAACTGGTCGTCGTACCCGCCGCACAAGCACGACACCGACGAGCCGCCGCGCGAGGTGAAGCTGGAGGAGGTCTACCACTACCGCTTCGACCCCGCTCAGGGCTTCGGCGTGCAGATCCGCTACAACACCGCGCGCGAGGAGTGCTTCATCGTCCGCGACGGCGACACCGCGCCGATCCCGGACGGCTACCACCCGGTGGTCGCCGCGCCCGGCTACCGGATGTACTACCTCTGGGTGATGGCCGGCGAGGGGCGGCAGATGGCGCCCTACCTCGACCCCCAGCACGCCTGGGTGCAGACCGGTTGACGGACGCGGCGGGCCCGGAGCGGCTGGCGCTGCGAACGCTGGCGCGGCTGGCTGAGCCGGCACGCCCGCGCGTCGACCCCCGCGAGCTGCGGACGCGCATCGTGCACCTCGGCCTCGGTGCCTTTCACCGCGCGCACCAGGCGCCGTACACCGAGGATGCGGTCGCGGCGGCTGGTGGCGACTGGGGCATCGCCGGCGTCACGCTGCGCAGCCGGAAGGTGCTCGATCAACTCGCAGCGCAGGACTGCCTGTACTCGGTGCTCGAGCGCAGCAACGCCGAGTCGCACATCCGCGTCGTAGGTGCCATTCGCGAGGCCTTGTTCGCCGGCGACGAGTCGGCCGAGGTCGTGCGCCGGCTGGCCGACCCGGCCGTCGCCGTCGCGACAATGACGGTCACCGAGAAGGGTTACGGCGGACCGGTCATCGGGCTGCTGGTGGACGGGCTGCACGCGCGCATGCGCGCTGACGCCGGCCCGCTCGCGGTCGTGTCGTGCGACAACCTGGCGCACAACGGCAGCACGCTGGCCGGCCGCGTCCGGGACTTCGTCGAACACATGCCCGACGGCGAGCGCGTGCAGACGTGGCTCGCCGCGAGCGTGACCTTCCCCAACACGATGGTCGATCGCATCGTCCCGGCCACTACCGAGGCCGACCGCGCCGAGGTCGCCCGGCTCATCGGCTTACGCGACGAGGGTGCGGTCGTCACCGAGCCGTTCCGGCAGTGGGTGGTGCAGGACGAGTTCCCGGGCGGACGTCCTGCGTGGGAGCGCGCCGGCGTGGTCCTCACCAGGGACGTCGAGTCGTACGAACTCGCCAAGCTGCGAATGCTCAACGCATCGCACTCGGCTCTGGCGTACCTCGGCTGGCCCGCCGGTTGCGACACGATCGCCGACGCGATGGGCGTCGAAGCATTCGCGACGGTGGTCGATCGGCTGATGCGTGAAGATGTCCAGCCGACCCTCGACCCGCCAGAGGGCCTCGACCTCGAGCAGTACCGCAACCAGTTGCTCGACCGCTTCGCGAACGCGGCGCTGCGGCACCGCACCGAGCAGGTGGCGATGGACGGATCGCAGAAGCTGCCACAGCGGCTGCTCCCCACGTTGGCGCAGCGGCGGGCGGCCGGCGCGGAACCTCGTTGGGGAGCGCGCGTGCTCGCGGCGTGGATGTGCTGGGTCTGGATCGATCGACGCGCGGACGGCACGCCGCGACCACTGGACGATCCACTCGCGGAGACGCTCGCTGGTGCGGTCGCGAATGTCACAACCCCCGCCCAGGTCGTCAACCGGCTGCTCGCCGTGCGCGAGGTGTTCGACGCGAGGTTCGCCGAGGACGGCGTCATCCGCAAGCTACTGGTCGAGGCAGTCGAGCAGATCTCGCGCGTCGGCACCGCCGACGCCGCCCGGATGTGGGAATCGGAGGACCGCACGTGAAGATCGTCGACGCGGCCGTCATCGTGACGAGCCCTGGCCGCAACTACGTCACGCTGAAACTCACCACTGACGACGGCCTGGTTGGTTATGGCGACGCCACGTTGAACGGTCGCGAGCTGGCGGTGCGGGCGTACCTGACCGAACACGTGTGCCCGCTGTTGATCGGTCGCGACGCGAACCGCATCAACGACACTTGGCAGTACCTGTATCGCGGTGCGTACTGGCGCCGCGGACCAGTGACGATGACCGCGATCGGCGCCGTCGACATCGCGCTGTGGGATCTCCAGGGCAAGGCGACCGGCCGGCCCGTCTACCAACTGCTGGGCGGCAGGTCGCGCGACGGCGTCACCATCTATGGCCACGCCAGTGGCGCG
>DATFTS010000280.1:0-3940 GCA_035261645.1 Jatrophihabitans sp.
TCGGTGTCCGCTTCGTCCAGCAGGCGCAGCGCACGGTCCGTCTGGCCGTCCTGCAGCGCGCACGAGGCGGCGTCGACCAGGAGCCCCGTGGCCGCCGTCGGATCGACGGCGAGGCACGCCGCTCGCTCGAAGGCAGCGATCGCCACTCCGTAGGCGCTGCGCCGCTGGGCTCGGTCGCCGGCTTGGGCCAGTGCCGACGAAGCCCGTTCGTCCGGCCCCACCTTCGAGAACGCCAGGTGCCATGCCCGCCGGTCGGCATCGCGGTCGGGAAGTGCGCCCGCCAACGCTGCGTGTGCCGCTCGTCGCTCCGGGGCGCTCGCCTGCGTGTACACGGCCGAGCGCACGAGCGGATGGCAGAACTCGACCCGGCCGGCGTCGACACGTACCAGGCCGGCCTTCTCCGCCGCGGCGAGTGCGTCAACGCTCGTACCGGCCGCCGCAGCGGCCCGAGAGAGGACGCCGACGTCGCGCACATCGGAAGCGGCGATGATGAGAAGCATCCGCTGCGTCGGTTCGCCGAGCTCGCCGTGGCGGCGGAGGAACGCGGCGCCGATCCGTGCCGGCAGCGGTGCGGGCCGCTCAACGAACTCGGGCCAGTCGCCGTCGGCTGGCAGCTCGAGCAACGCGAGCGGATTGCCGCCGGTGGCCGCGCAGAGCGATCGGATCCGGTCTGCGCCAAGGCCCGGCAGCAGGCTGGCGATGGCGTCGGGGTCGAGACCGGTGAGGCGCAAGATCGGCAGGCCCGACCCGTCGAGCAATGACGGCTCGCCCTCACGCACGGCGAAGACCATCGCGATCGGGTCGGCCAGCAACCGCCGCGCCGCGAACAGCAACGCCGCCGCGCTCGACGCGTCCAGCTGATGTGCGTCGTCGACCACCACGAGCAGCGGGCCGTGCTCGGCGGACGCCGCGAGCAAGCTCAATGTCGCGGCGCCGATCGCGAAGCGGTCCTGCGATGTCGCCGGCCCCATCGCCAGCGCACCGGCCAGCGCCGCGGACTGTGGCACCGGGATCGCGTTGAGCGACGGCAGCGCGGGCCGAAGCAGTTCGGCCAGGCCGGCGAACGGCACCTCGGCCTCGGATTCGACGCATCTTGCGGCGAGCACCGCTACGCCGGAGGCGCCAGCGACTAGGTCGTCGAGCAGCGCGGTCTTTCCGATACCGGGCTCGCCGACCAACCCCAGGACCGCGCTGCGTCCTGCGCGCGCGTCGTCCACCAGCATGCGGAGTCTCTGCCGTTCCGCCACGCGGCCCACCAGCACGACACAAGTCTGCACCGCACGGCGCACTAGGTGGGGCACCGGATTCGAGCACGTCCCCCACGAACTTACGGTCGCCGGAATCGCAACGAACCACTCGATCGACAGGAGCACACAATGACCACAACAGCCGACAAATCGGTTGAACAGATCGACGAAGCAAAGCTCGAGCAGTTCGTCTTCAGCGTCGTCGGGGAGGTCGGCGCGACGCTGAACACCGCGCAGGTCGTCATGGGCGAGCGTCTCGGCATCTACCGCGCGATGGCGGGCGCCGGCTGGTTGACGCCCGGCGAGCTCGCGCGGCGCACCGGCGTGCACGAGCGCTACGTCCGCGAATGGCTGAACGCACAGGCCGCCGGTAACTACGTCGAGTACGAGCCCGCCGACGCGACGTACCGGCTGCCGCCGGAGCAGGCGGCGGCGCTCGCCGACCCCGACAGCCCCGCGTACGTCGCCGGCTTCTTCCAGCTCGCGCTCGGCACGGTCCTGGACACGCACAAGGTCGTCGACACGGCGCGGGCCGGCACCGGGTTCGGCTGGCACCAGCACGGCCCGGACGTCTTCGACGGCTGCGAGATCTTCTTCCGGACCGGTTACCGTGCCAATCTCGTCTCGTCCTGGCTGCCGGCGCTCGACGGGGTCGTCGAGAAGCTGCAAGCGGGAGCGCGCGTTGCGGACATCGGCTGCGGGCACGGCGCGTCGACAATCGAATTGGCGCAGGCATACCCCAAATCGACGTTCGTCGGCACCGACTACCACGAAGGGTCCATCGCGACCGCACGGCACCGTGCGGCCGAAGCCGGTGTCAGCGACCGCGTCCGGTTCGAGACGTCATTGGCCGACGTGTCGCCGGGCGAGCAGTACGACCTGATCGCGACCTTCGACTGCCTGCACGACATGGGCGACCCGGCGGCCGCTGCTCGCCATGTCCACGACATGCTCGCTTCGGACGGAACGTGGCTGATCGTCGAGCCGATGGCGGGCGACCGAGTCGAGGACAACCTCAATCCCGTGGGCCGCGTGTACTACGGCTTCTCGACGTTCCTCTGCACACCGGCGTCGCTGTCCCAGCCGCCGGGGCTGGCGCTGGGGGCGCAGGCCGGTGAGCAGCGACTCCGTGACGTCGTCACGTCGGCGGGCTTCACCCGGTTCCGGCGGGCGACGGAGACACCGTTCAACCTGATCCTGGAGGCACGTCCCTGAGCCGATCGCTCACCCGTTCTAGAGCAGGTCGGCGATGAGGGCGGCGGCGCGGGCAGCGCCGTCGCCCTCGACCGGCCGGTACGCGACGCCGCGACCGACATGGCCCGCCAGGGCCGCGGCGACCTCCGCCGGGCCGTCGCCGTCGAAATCCATCGCGCGGCCGGCGCCGTACCGGTCGAGCCGGTGCCGTACATGGAACTGCTGCTCGAAGTGTTGCTTGAGCGGGAAGTAGAGGAACGGCCGGCGATTCGCGGTGAGCTCCATCGACGTCGCCAGGCCGCCCTGCACGATCGCGATGTCGCACGCGGCCAAGTTGCGGTAGAGCTGCGACACGTAGGGGCGGACCTCAAGCCCCGCCGTCGTGCGCAGTGCTGCCGGATCGATGCGCGGGCCGGCGACGACGATCATCCGTAGCTCAGGCACCAGTTCCTTCGCCGGCTCGAACGAGTCGATGACCCGTTCGAGCAGCGCCGTCCCGACGCCGGAGCCGCCAACCGTCGCGATGCACACGAGCTCGTCAGGGCGGTAACCGAGTTCGGCGCGAAGCGTCTCCGTGTCGCGCAGCGCCGGCTGCTCGAAGCCGGTGACGTATCCGGGGAAGTGGAAATGTTCGGCGGCCCAGTCGCGGATCCGCGGCAGGTCGGGCCCGAAGGTGTCGGGCACGATGTCGTCGGGGTTGCCGACGAAGATCGACCGATCGCGCAGCCCCGGGTGGCGCGCGATGTGCCCGACCATCTCGGCGTTGTAGTCCGCGGTCAGCCTCGCCTCCGCCGGCCCGCCCTCGGGCATCGGCAGCCATCCGATGAAGTCGGTGAGCCACACGTACGCCGCCCGCTTCTGGCGGGGATTCTCGTGCAGGTAGTAGTCGAGGTCCCATGCCTCGTCACCGATCCAGATGTCGTAGTCCTCCTCGCGGACGAGATCGTGGAAGACCATGAAGTTGGCGATCAGGATCTCGTCCATGCGCCGCCACGCCTGGAACACGTGCAGGTCGTGGCGGCTGGACTCGCTCTGCAGATGCGCGCACTCGCTGGCCAGGAAGGCGCTGGCCGGGTGAATCCGCTCGCCTCGGGCGCGCAACACCTCGGTCACCGGATGCTGCGCCAGCCAGTCGATCTCCAGTTCTGGGTGCAGCTTGCGCAGCTCGTCGGCGATGGCGACGTCGCGCTGTGCATGGCCCAGCCCGATCGGCGAGCTGATGAACAGCGCCCGGCGGCCGGCCGACCGGGTATGCGGCCGCGCGATGGGCGGCGCCGGGCAGGCGAACTCGCGGATCAGCAGGTTGAGCTTCACCGGGTCGCGGGCATGCGGCGAATGTCCCGACCCGTCGAGCAGCACGAAGCGGCCATGCAGCAACTCGGCCAGCAGCCGCCCCGACTCGGGGGTGCGGACCCGGTCATCGCTGCCGTGCACGACGAGCGTCGGACAGCGCACCTTCGCCGCGAGCCTGCGGACTTCCGACTCGTCCAACGCAGGCC
>DATFTS010000281.1:0-1647 GCA_035261645.1 Jatrophihabitans sp.
ACCGGCAAGGCGACCGCGGTCGCGAGTTCGATGCGCGAGGTGACCACGGCGGCGCCGGCGAGCGCCACCCACGGGTCGAGGGTGCGCAGGTACCGGTCGTCCGGCAGCGAGCCGTCGCCGGTGCCGGGATGAGGCGCCTCCCGCTTGACGGGGATGTGCGTGTGCTCAGGAACGTAAAAGGTGTGAAATCCGCGTTCCTCGGCCTCCTGCGCCGCGCGCGTCGGCGCGATGCCCCGATCGCTGGTGAACAGCACGATCCCGAAGCGCATGGCGGCAGACTAGAACGTGTTTCAGTTCTGGGCAAACCGTCGATGCGGTTTGCGGTGTTTGACATATCGCGGTGGGAATGACCACGGTGGAGGGACGACAAGGAAAGGAAACCCAGCCGTGCTTACCTTGACCATGAACGCTGCAGTCGAAATCCGCAATCTGGTCTCGAACCCCGAAGTACCCGACGAGGGCGGTGTCCGCATCGCCAGCAACGACGAGGGTGCGCTCACCCTTGCGCTCACCGCCGGGCCGGCGGAAGGGGACGAAGTGATCGAGGCGGAAGGCGCCCGGGTTTTCCTGGAACCGCACGCCGGCGAGCTGCTCGACGACAAGACGCTCGACGCCGGGACGGACCCCGACGGGAACCTGCAGTTCTCCCTCGCCCAGCAGCCCTGACCGCCCAGCAGCCCTGACCGCTCAGCAACCCCTGACCTACGCGGCCGGGACGGCCTGCGTGACCCAAGCCGCAAACACGGGCAGGCCGTCCCAGTGCCCGCTGCCCGATGTGGCCGCGACCACCGCGTGTGGCCGGGTGAACTCGATGCGCGCGCTCCGCTGCCGGTGTTCGTCCGCCCAGATCGCTGACACCCTGACTCCGGCAGCGGTGACCGCAGCCGCCTCGAAGCCTTCCCGCGTGTAACGCGCCATCGCGCGCTGTTTCGCGTCGGCCTGATACTGCGCCGGCGGCAGCAGGGACAGCAGCACGCTCACCGCCTCGCGAAAGCCGAGCTCAGGGTTCTCGAGCAACTGGTGATCCGACTGCGCCTCCCAGGCCGGCAGCCGAACCTCATAACGCTCCCGGCCGGGCGAGGACGTCATCGATTCACTGATCCGCCACGCTGCGCCGTCACCCAGAGGCAGCTCGAAGAGGCTGCGTGACTCCGGCGGATCGCCGGCGGCCACGGCAATAGCAACACGCTGCGCCACCTCGAGAACCGCGGTCGGGGCTGCGCCGGCATCGGCAACGACCGATGTGACGAAAAGCCCGTGCAGCGAGCGCGCCGTGTGGCCGGCGACCAGCCCGATCTCGGTGTCGACGAAGCCACACCACTCGGGTTGATACGGGTTGCCGAGCACGGGCCGGCCGGCGAACGCGGGGTCGCTCGGCAACAGCAGGTCATCGGGCTGGCGAATCTCGAAGGGGATCTCCCAGCTGACCTTGGAGGCGATCGCCGTGGCGAGCACCACCGCAAACCGCGCGACGTCGAGCGGGAACTTGTTGATCAGCCCACCGGTACGTTCGCGGGCCCAGGCGTCGGCTTCAGTTTGGGACGGCAGCGGGCCGGCGTCCGCGGGCGGCGCCAGCCGCCGGACGAGCTCAAGCAGGCGCGGTGTCTCGACGGTCGGCGAGTGCCAGACGGCCGAGCCGAGCCGGAC
>DATFTS010000282.1:0-1739 GCA_035261645.1 Jatrophihabitans sp.
GCTCAGGCGATTGGCTGACGAACGCGGGTCGCATCACCGGACTGCTCGCCGGCTACGCCGTCGTCGTGCTGCTGTTCACGATGGCGCGCGTCCCCTACCTCGAACGGAGGGTCGGGACCGACCGGCTGGCCCGGTGGCACAGTATGGGCGGGCGGTACACCGTGTGCCTGGCGGTCACGCATGCACTGCTGATCATCTGGGGTTACGCCGTGGTCGACCACACGAGCGTCACCAGACAGACGATCACGCTGTGGACCAGTTACCCGGACGTGCTGATGGCGACGATCGCCGTGCTGCTGCTGGTCGGCGTCGGGGTGACGTCGGCACGCGCCGCGCGCCGCCGGATGTCCTACGAGACCTGGCATTCGCTGCACTTGTACACGTACCTGGCCATCGCACTCGCGTTCAACCACCAGTTCGCCAACGGGGCGGAGTTCATCGGCGTGGCCGGACGGCCCGCCCGCATCTTCTGGTCGGCGCTCTACGTCGTGGTCGCGGCGCTGCTGCTCTGGTACCGAATGCTCACGCCGGCCTACGCCCTGTTCCGGCACCGCATGCGCGTCGTCGAGGTGCGCACCGAGAGCCGTGACACCGTCTCGGTCTACGTGACGGGGCGGCACTTGGACGAGTTGCATGCGCAACCCGGGCAGTTCTTCCGCTGGCGGTTCTTGACCCGAGAACTCTGGTGGGCGGCCAACCCCTACTCGCTGTCCGCGGCGCCGCAGCCGCACCTGCTGCGCATCACCGTGAAGATCACCGGTCGGCACAGCGCGGCGTTGCGTGGGCTGCGCCCGGGAATGGCGGTTCTCGCCGAGGGGCCGTACGGGTCGTTCACCTCCGTGCGCCGGCGCCGCGATCGCGTACTGCTGATCGGCGCGGGCGTGGGCATCACTCCCCTGCGCGCGCTGTTCGAGTCGCTTCCCGGATGGCCCGGCGACGTGACGTTGCTCTACCGCGCGAGCACGTACGAGGACCTGGTGCTGCGCGACGAGTTGGATGAAATAGCGCAGCGGCGAGGGGCAAAGGTGCACTACCTCGTCGGGCACCGTCGGCGCGGCCAGGCCGACCCGCTCTCGCCCGAGCGCATCGCCCGGCTCGTGCCGGACGTGCGGGATCGGGACGTGTTCATCTGCGGCCCCGACCAACTTGCCGGCGCCCTGCGCAGCGCGCTGCGCGGGCTCGGCGTCCCGTCCGGTCACATCCACCACGAGTCGTTCGCGTTCTAGGAAGATCATGAAACGAGTGTTGATCGCGATCACCGGCACGGTTGCCGGGTTGGTCGCACTGCTCAGCTTCAAGACGCACGCGCCGGTGGCTGCAAGCGTCGCAGGCCTGCCTGCCACGACTCCGTCGCCGTCGCCGTCGCAGTCGCCGTCGCCGTCGCCGTCGCCGTCGTCGCCGTCGCCGTCGTCGCCGTCCGCGAAGTCCAATGCTGCGAAGACCTACCTCGGCCAGGCCGTTCAGACCCCGTATGGCGTCGTGCAGGTGAAGATCACCGTCACTGGCAGCCACATCGATTCGATACGGCTGGCGCAACTGACGGCGTTCGACTCACGTTCGGAAGAGATCAACTCATTCGCGGCGCCGATCCTCGTCAACGAGACGATGTCGGCGCAGAACGCTCGGATCGACACCGTCTCCGGCGCGACCTACACCAGCGACGGCTACCTGCAGTCGCTGCAGAGCGCGCTCGACAAGGCCGGGATCCGGTGACCGCTGCGACCGCGTTGCCCGTGCGG
>DATFTS010000283.1:0-2312 GCA_035261645.1 Jatrophihabitans sp.
GGGCATGGCCGCGCAGACGGTCGACCTGACCGGCGTCTCGGTCCTGCAGGTGGCCAACAACGGCAGCGTCCCGAACACGACGCCGGCGATCGCGCACGGCAGCAGCGGCTGGCCGACAACCGGCCAGCGGCTCGGCGACACGGCGTCGACGAGCAACAGCGTGTTCTGGCTGACGAACGGGACGAGCGGAACCTCGACCAGCACCGCATATGCAGTGACCGCCGCCGACGGCAGCTACCCGCCGGCCACCGGCGACAACCCGAGCACGAAGTCCGACGGCGCTTGGAAGCCGCAGTGGACGAGCTACAGCGCCGGAAGCACCTGTGACGCGACGACGGCGTTGACGGACCTCAAATTCTTCAACTGCTACGTGCCCAAGGGCAGCGTCGCCGACTCGTACAGCTGGGTCAAGGCCCAGGTGCAGGCGGCGATCGCTGCCAACCCGTCGAACTACACGACGAGCGCAGCACTGCAGTCACTGGTGAACAGCCTCACCTCGCAGGGCAACTCGAGCGACGCCGGCAACTCGGCCCCGAGCCACGCCGACAACACCAGTCACCGGTGGAACGTCACGATGACGGCCGGTAACGCGAACGGCTGCACGCAGTCGACGGGAACTGTGGGTACGCCCCTGGACACCCCGATCGATCCGCCGAGCAGCGAGAAGTTCTACACCAACACCCCCGGCACGATCCACAACGTGCCGTCGACGGACACCAGCTGCTACACCGCGACCGTGTCGCTGCAGGTGGGCACCTGCAACGTGGCACTCGTCGCCGGCGTATGCGTGAACATCGGCAACTACGCGTGGGGCAACGGTACGGCCGTGCTCGGCGGCGGCCAGTCCATGGCACAGTTCCAGGCGACGTTCACGGTCAAGAAGACCACCACGACCACGACCACCACCCCGGCGACGAGCACGTTCCCGTCGATGTCGGACGTGACGCAGTACCAGATCGGCTTCAACGGCAACAAGTCGAACAACACCTTCGGCACCAACGGCCCCGGTGACCTTTACGTCGAGGGCAGTCTCGGACACACGATGGCGCTGGTCGCCGACGACGACGTCATCCTCACCGGCGCTACCGGACCTGACGGAACGAACCCGGCGAGCCCGAGCCCGACGGCGCCCAACCCGGACACCGTCGCCAGCAGCGCCACTGCTGCTCTCTTGATGGTCGGCCGCAACGAGGTCCACGTCTACCACCCGGTGAAGTGCCGGATCACCGACGCGACGATGATCGGCAACACCGACCCGGGATGGTGCCCGGACGATCTCAGCGGTCTCGACACCAACGTGACCTCGAGTACCTGGGTGCCCGCACAGCAGTACGTCAACATGCGCACGGACCTGGCCGGCATGACCATTCACGCGGCGATCTTCTCGCTGGGCAACTCGGACGCACACATCACCTGCCCACAGCCGCCCAATGGCGGCGGCACGTGTGGCGGCGAGTTCACCGTGGACAACTACGGGCGTGGCGCGTCGCTGGGCTACCTCACCGAGATCGGCACGCTCGCAATGGCGCACCACGCACCGGTGGGCGAGGAGTGGCGCATCCCGGACACGATCGGGCAGACGAGCCGTCCGTACTCCGGCTACCAGATGGCCCAGCAGTACTGGAACCTGAAAGCGCTCATCGCGGCCACGCCCGACGTGGCGAACCTGCTGCAGACGACCAGCAGCTCATCGTCCCTCTGGCACATCGTCAGCGTCTCGACGGCGAACTCATGATGACCAACTCGGCGCTTGTCGTCACCGGCATGGCGACCTCGGGATTCGTCGTCGGGCTCGCGGTGAACGCGGCGGTACACCGAAGCCCGCGTCACGAGCGCACCACGCTGGCCAGCCGTCGCTTCGTCATCGAACTGACCACGGCGCTGCTCTTCGCCGCACTCACCCTGCGCTTCGGGATCACCGCTGAGCTGCCCGCCTACCTGTACCTCGTCACGGTCGGAGTCGCGTTGACGTTGATCGACTTCGACGTCCGCCGGCTGCCCGACTCGGTGATCCTGCCGTCCTACGTCATCACGGTGGTGCTGCTGCTGCCGGCGGGCGCGGGCTCAGGCGACTGGCATGGCGCGGTGCGCGGGCTCAGCGGCATGGCCGCGCTGCTGGTGCTGTACTTCGCGCTGGCGCTGGCCTATCCGAACGGCCTCGGCTTCGGTGACGTCAAGCTCGCCGGCCTGATCGGCCTGTACCTGGGCTGGCTGTCCTGGAACGCGCTGTTCGTCGCCGCCTTCGGCAGCCTGCTGATCGCCACCGCTGGGGGCACGGCCGCCGTACTGACCAAGCGCGCGAGCCGCCACTC
>DATFTS010000284.1:0-3806 GCA_035261645.1 Jatrophihabitans sp.
GTCCCCATCTGCGTGACGCCGAACCCGGTGCCGATCTCCGGCACGCTGACCGTCGATCCGTTCCCGGATCCGGTCCTCGGCAGCACCGTCAGCCTGGCCGGAGCCAGCATCCAGGTCGTGCAGCAGCCACCGGGCAGCGGAGCAGTGAACGTCAGCGTCTCGCCGAGCTCATCGAACGCGCCGGCACAACTGGTGTGGAACGACTCGAGCATCGGCACGCCGAACCTGGCGCAGCCCGGCACCTACAAGCTGCAGGTGTCGCTCGCCGGATACGCGCCGGCCCCGGCCACGGTGCAGTGCACGACCTTGGGACAACCCTGCACATTCGGGCCGATCACTCTCGAGAAGCTCGGCTCGCTGACGATCAACACGGTCACGCAACTCGGCGTATCCACGCAGCCGGTGCCGGATGCCGCGGTGAGTCTGCGGACGGGCTCGACATCGCTCGGCACGCAAACACCGACACCCGGTGACAATTCGGTGACCTTCACCGGACTGACCCCGGGCAAGGCCTACGTCGCACACATCCAGGCCGCTGGTTACACCTTCGGCGACGCCGGCGACCCCAGTGCGAGTTCGGTGATCAGTCTCGACTGCGGTTCAACGATCACGATCACCGCCGGCAACACCACAACCTGCACGGCGACACTCACCCCACTGGGCGCGATCAGCGGCACCGTGCGCGGCTTCCTGGGCGTCGACACGACGGCACCGGCAAACGTGCTCGGCAATGCCACGCTCACGGCGCAGCGTTGCGCGGGCACCGGCACGACCGGCGCACAGGCCTGCACCGGCGGCAACCCCAACCTGGTGGGGCCGCAGTTCAGCACGGTCAGCAAGTCCGACGGCAGCTATCGGATCAGCGGCAGCAACTCGGTCGAGGGCCTGCAGCCCGGCTGGTGGCAGATCACCGCAAGCGCGCCGGGATATCACTCCTGCTCGGCGGGCACCGGCTCGACCTGCGTCACCTACATCGACGTGACGCAACCGGGCATCGACACGGCCGGCGACGTCGCGCTGTTCGCGGACAACGTCAACCTGCAAATTCAAGTGCTCGACGGCAGCGGCAAGCCCATCAAACCGACAACGGCTCAGCCGTCGCCGCTGACATTCAGCATCACCGACACCGCGACCTCGACCACGCTGAACGCCCCTACCGCCCCGGCCAAGACATGCTCAACGACCTGCTACTGGGACTTCGGCAAGGTGATCCCGACGAGTTACTCGGTGACGATCACCGGCAGCTCGATCCCGACGATCAACACGACGATCACCCTTGCGGTCAACGTGGCCACGCAGCAGCTGACGATTCGGGCGAATGCGAGCACCGGTTCGGTCAGCGGAACCGTCACCGCACCGCAGGGCGCCAGTCAGGCAAGCACCGGACTGAACGGCGTCACCGTTTCACTCGGGCACTTCACACCCGCCCACGACCCGACCGGGACATTCCAGGTCACCCAGGCCGCGGACGGCAGCGGACCGCTGACGACGCAAACCCCGACGAGCGGGAACACGGCAGGCTTCTTCTCGTTCGCGAGCGTCCCACTCGGCAGCTACGACGTTCAGGTGAGCCCACCGGCCGGGTACTTCCTGACGTCGAGCACCGCGCCTCAGGTGAACGTCTTGAGCGCGGG
The DNA here is from genome assembly GCA_035261645.1 of Jatrophihabitans sp. Classification (GTDB taxonomy): domain Bacteria; phylum Actinomycetota; class Actinomycetes; order Mycobacteriales; family Jatrophihabitantaceae; genus Jatrophihabitans. The sequence continues at coordinate 1,635 of DATFTS010000284.1, forward strand.
CTCGCTCGTCCCCGTCTCGATCAGCCTCGATCGGGTCACCCGCGATGTCACGGTGCAGGTGACGACGTCGACCGGCGATGTCATCAGCGGCGCGGCGGTCAGCCTGACCCCGTCGAGTCCGACTGACAACCCGACGTTCGCCTCCTCGCTGAGCGCGACGAAGAACGGCCCATTCGCTACGTCGCCGATCAAGTTGGTGCCGTTCGGCACGTACACCGTGTCGATCACGTTGCCGGCGGACCGCTTCGGCACGTTCAGCGACGCTGCGTTGTCCTGTTCGAGCGTGACGACGCCGACCCCGGCGCGGCTGTGCACCGGCTCGATCGACGTTCCGACGACGGTGATCCCTGATCCCAAGCAGCGGGATCTGCTGGCGCCATACACCCTGAACGAGTTCCAGATCGGTTTCCGGGTAACGGCAACGGCGCTGTCCAGCGACGGCCGTACCACGCCGGGGACGGTGCAGCTGGCTGTGAAGGATCACGCCGCGAACGGCGCCACCGTGTACACCGACGCCACCTTCGCCGTCGGCACGTCCGGGTCGACCTTCATTTGGGTGCCGGACGCGACGCCCAGTCCGACGTACGACGTGACCGCGACCCCAGATCAGGCGACGTTCCCCGCCTGGCCAGCGGCGACGTTGTCCACCCCGCTCAGCACGGCCCACACCAGCGGTGTCCTCGCCCTGCAGGAGGTCGGCGCGACCGTGAACGTCACGGTCACCGATAAGACCAAGGATCTCGCCGACAAGACGACGGCCTCGGTGACCCTGACCGCGCCGGACAATTCCCAGATCACCTGGACCGAACCATTCCACACCGCCACTGGCGACGGCACCGCGGCGGGTGACGCCATTACCACGCCGTTCAGTGACGTGCCGTTCGCAACAGGCTGGACGGTTACCGCGACCATCGGCTCGGGCGCCACGCAGCGCACCGCGACGGCGCCGCTCAACATCCCTGCCGACTGCGGCACCCCCGACGCGCAGGGAGTTCCGACGTGCACCGTGAAGGTTGACGTTCCGTAGGACCGTCCGGCGGGCCTACTCCTCGACCGACACCGGTTCGTACATCTGCAGCGTGACGCCGTTGCCGAACACCGTGGTGCGCTTGCGATTCATCCGCACGTGACCGAGCCCGTGGAACGGCCGCGACGGCTCGCTCCACACGATCGGGTGCACCCAGAAGTGCACCTCGTCAGCGAGCCCGGACTTCACCAGGTTGAAGGCGAACTCGCCGCAGCCGTAGCTCAACAGGTTGCCGCGGTGGTGTGCCTTCAACCGCCGCACCTGCTCGACCAGATCACCCTCGATGAGCGTCGCGTTCCAGCTGAGCGGTTCGGCGAGTGACCTGGAAGCGACGTACTTCGGAATGTCGTTGACCAGGTCGGCGAACTCACCGGACGTCTGCAGCCAGATGGGAGCGAGGGCCTCGTAGGTCTTGCGCCCCAGCAGCAGCGCATCGGCGAGGCGCACCTCGTCCTCGGCCGCGTCCTGGTGCTCGCCGCCCTGGAACCAGCCGATGTCCGGGCCGATGCTCGCATCCGCCGACATCTGCACCGTGATGATTGCCTTACCCATCGGAGTGCTTCGCGTCAGCCGATCGTGTTGGTCGCAAAGAGCACGATCAGCGTGATGGCGGCCGCGATCGACAGACCGACGAGCACCCACACCCACCACGGCGTGCGCCGCTCGGGTTCCGGCTCGACGGGCGGTGGCGGCGGCGGCGGCACGTACACCGGCACCGGCTCGCGGTGCACTCGCACCGGATGCAACGGCCGCCCGCAGCGGATGCAGTCGACCGCAGATACGGAGTTGAGCTCCGAGCAGTGTGGACACGGCAACGACGCAACTGTCACGCGGCCGACCGCGCCGGGCAGGCGGCGCAACGAGTCGTCGCTGATGCTCGCGCGATCGAGCTGGATCTTGGACGGCGTCCAGAACAGCGGGAAGTCGCAGTTCGTGCAGAAATCGGCGGAGTCACGCCGGCTCAGCACAACCGATCCGACCGTGCCACACTCCGGGCAGGTGACGGTCTCGGGCAGCGCCGGCGGGAGCACCTGCGCCGTCACGGTCGGGGCCGGCGCAGGCGCCACCGGTTGCATCATCACCGGCTGCATCATCACCTGCGTCTCGGTCAGCGGGTCGAAGGAGATCGGACGCCCCACCGGGGC
>DATFTS010000285.1:0-13387 GCA_035261645.1 Jatrophihabitans sp.
GCGAGTCGACGCAATCGCCTCCGACGCCGCCGCTCTGCTGCCGAAGTCGCTCGCGCAGCGCCTGGAAGAGCTGGCCGAGCGCAACGCGGCCATCCACCGAGACGAATGCGTGAACCTGAACCCGGCCTCGAACGTGATGAACCCGCGCGCCGAAGCGCTGCTGTCGGCCGGGCTCGGACCGCGCGCCTCGCTCGGCTATCCAGGAGCGAAGTACGAGACCGGACTCGAGGCGATCGAACAGATCGAGGTCATCGCCGCCCAGCTCGCGGGGGAGGTGTTCGACGCGCGCTTCGCGGAGGTGCGCGTCGGCTCCGGAGCGCTGGCGAACCTGTACGCCTTCATGGCGACGTGCTCGCCGGGTGACGTCATCATCGCGCCGCCGGAGAGCATCGCCGGGCACGTGACTCATCACCGCGACGGCGCCGCCGGCCTGTACGGGCTGCGAACCGTGCCGGCGCCGGTCTCGCCCGACGGCTACACCGTTGACGTCGACGGCTTGGCGCAGTTGGCACAGCGCTCGCGCCCCCGTCTGATCACGATCGGCGGCAGCCTCAACCTGACGCCGCACCCGGTTGCCAAGATCCGTGAGATCGCCGAGACCGTCGGAGCGCGGGTGCTGTTCGACGCGGCGCACCTGTCCGGGTTGATCGCGGGGGGTGCCTGGCCGAACCCGCTGCACGACGGTGCGCACCTCATGACGATGAGCACGTACAAGAGCCTGGCCGGACCGCCCGGCGGCCTGCTCGTCACCAACGACGCCGACCTCGCGCAGCGTGTAGAGGCCATCGCCTACCCCGGTCTCACTGCGAACTTCGACGCCGGCCGGGTTGCTGCGCTCGCCATGACGCTGCTCGATTGGCGGGTGGCGGGGCACTCCTACGCGCAGACGATGGTCGGCACCGCGTCGGCGCTGGCGCAGGAGTTGTCGACGCGTGGCGTTCCGGTGTTCCGCGCCGGCTCGACCGCGACGACATCGCATCAGCTCGCGGTGGAAGCCGAACGCTACGGCGGAGGCCAGGCCGCCGCGCACCGCTTGCGCAGCGCAAATCTGCTCGCGTCGGGGATCGGGCTGCCTATCGCCGAGGTGCCGGGGGATCTCAACGGGCTGCGGCTCGGCACGCCGGAGATCGTGCGGATCGGCATGGGGATCGCCGACATGCCGACCCTCGCCGATTACCTCGCCCGCGCCCTCGACCCGAATCAGGACACCGGCGCTGTCGCGCAAGAGGTCAGCGCCTGGCGGGCGTCGTTCAGCGAGATCCACTACACCGTCGATCAGCCGAACTAGCCCGCCGACCCTTGACGCTTCCGACTCTTGGCCAAGTGACCGCCCGCACCGTTCCTAACACGTTCATTGAGGGAGGACGGTCTGGCGCGCGTTGGCTGGCCCGGTGGGCCGGCGGCCGAGGCGAATCGTCATGACGCCCGAGGGCGCCACCGCCCGGGTGCGTGCGCCCTACCAGCGTGGCCGCGTCACGTGGAGCGCTTTCGGCGCGCTGTTCGCCTTCGGCCTGCTCAACGCCGTGCTCGGACCGGCGCTGCCGTATCTCCGCGACGCCGAGCACATCTCCTACCTCGTCGGCGCGCTGCACCAGGCGGCGTTCGCCGTCGGCGGCGGACTTGCCGGACTGTTCGCCGCGCGCGAGCGCAGTCCGCTGTCTCGCCGCGCGACGATCGCCGCGGGCATTGCCGGGGCGGGTGCGGCCGGCCTGCTCATCGGGTACGGCAACACGCCTGCGGTCACCATCTGCGGCGCGTTGCTCGTCAGCCTGCTCGCGACGTCAGCGCTGATCAGCGTGTGGGCCGCGCTGGCCGATCTGCACGCCGAGCAGCGGGCGGTGGCGATGACCGAAGGCGAGGTGTCCGTGAGCTTCGCCGGCATCCTGACGCCGGCGATCATCGCTGGCCTTGCCGCGACAGCGCTCGGCTGGCGGTTCGCGTTCGCGATCTCGGCCGTCGTGGCCGTTGCTGCAGCTGCCATCACCATGCGGGTCGGCGTGCCGCAGCCTGCTGCGGTCCGGGAACGGGACCCGGAGACACCCTCCGCGCCGCGGCAGCGGCGCAGCCTCCCACCGACGCTCTTGATCGTCTTTGCGGTGGTGGCATTGGAGTTCGGGCTGAGCTTCTGGCTGGCCAGCTATCTGAATGACGACGTCGGCTTTGACCGCACCGACGCGGTGGTCGCGGTCAGCGGCCTCTACCTCGCCAACTTCGTGGGGCGGTTGCTCGCCAGTCGCATCGCCCGCCGCGTGACCCCGCAACAACTGCTCGCCGCCGCGTTGGCCCTGGTGCTCATCGGGTTGCCCATCCTGCTCGCCGCAACGAACGCGGCGCTGGCCGGCGTCGGAATCGCTCTTGCCGGAGCAGGAATCGGCGCAACGTTCCCGCTTGCCTCGTCGCTGCACATCGAACGCAGCGCGCGCGGCGCGGACAGCGCGCTGGGCGAGGCGCTGACCATCGCCGCGCTCGGGCAGTTCGCCGGACCGCTCGCCGCGGGGGCAATCGCCGAAGGGTCCGATCTGCGCGCCGGACTGATCGCCCTGCCGGTGCTCGCCCTGCTGGCCGCAGCGGCCCTCGCGGCCTACAACCGTCCGGTGAAGCGCATCGACACCACCTGAGTCGGGTTATCGACCAGGCCGGAGCAGGAAAGCTCTTGTCGGGATGCCGAATCCCTGCAGAGGCTGTGATGGAAGCGCACTCTGACGTCGCCGGTCGTCAACTGGGCGCAGCAATCGGCCAGATGGCTGATGGCGCCGACCTCACGACTGTCCTGAGGAGCCTGTGCGCTGTCTCTACCGCTGCGAACGACGCCGCGATGGGATCTGCGCTTACCTTGGTCGAAGACATGCGAGTGGTGGCGACGACCTGCGACGACCCGTTGGTTCTGAGCGCCGAACATCTCCAGCACCGGGTCGGTGAGGGGCCCACGATGATGGCGGTGCGCGACGGGTTGGCAGTCGTGTCCACCGCCTTGGTAGCGGATCGGGCATGGCCGCGCCTCGCGGTCCGCATGCGACGGATGCAGCTCGGCAGCGTGATGGCCGTGCCGTTGACGGCGTCCGGGCGAATCTTCGGCGCGCTCAGCACGTACGCGTACGACTTCGGCGCCTTTGACCCCGCGGATCTCGACAGCTTCCGGCAGCTGGCCACGTCCGTCTCCGCACTGGCTCGCAGCGCCCAGACGCTGGCGGCGAACGAGCGCCAGATCGCGCAGCTCACCGAAGCGCTGCGGGCACGTCCCATCATCGACCAGGCAATCGGCATCATGCGTGCGCGCAGCGGAAGGACCGAGAGCGAAGCGTTGCAGCGACTGCGCCGCATCAGCAACGAGGAACACGTCAAAGTCGTCGACCTCGCCGAGCGACTGGTCAGCGAGGCTGTGCAGCGTGCGAACGCCCTACGCCGCAACGTGGGGAACGGCGACACTTCATAAAGCCGAGTACGTCAGACCCGCTGTCGCCATAGCGGCGGCGTGTTTGCCGTGTCGGCATTCAGTAGCTAACTTCGAGAGACGGGGCCGGGCACGTCGCTCCGTGAGACATCCGGCCGGTGTGTTGACAACCCGGCTCACGTCAAAGTCTCGATCATTGTCGGGCTCTGGCGCAGCGACGGCGCGAACGTCCTGCGGTGGAGCGGCGCCGCGCTACCGCGCGGTCAGAACTTTTGGACACCACATGGGGGGAGCGCTCGACCTTGTCCTGGCCGACGACCAAGTCGTCTTCCTCGACGCGATGACCACCGTTCTCACGCAACTCGGCCACCACGTCATAGCAGCAGTGACGACACGAAAGCAGCTGGTCGAGCGGGTCGGTGAATTGAAGCCCGACATCTGCCTGACCGAAAGCAAGCTCAGTGACGGCTCGGCGGTCAACGAGATCAATCGACTGCGGCACCGCAGCTCCGATACCAAGATCGTCGTACTCACCGCGAACACCGACGCACACACGATGCGCCATGCAATGGACTCCGGGGCATCGGGCTACATCCACAAGACCCGCGGTATACCCGATCTGGTCGACGCCCTCCGACGGGTGACCGCAGGGGAGATCGTGATCGAGGGCTCCTTCTCGCCGCATCGCACGCGCGAGGTGGAGCGGGCCGTTCATGACCGGATAGTGCGGCACTTGACCGAGCGCGAGTTGGAGTGCCTCGCGCTGCTCGCAGCGGGTTTGGACACCGTTGCGATGGCCGGCCGGCTCGGGGTCGCGTCCACCACGGTGCGCACGCACGTGCAGTCGGTCCTGATGAAGTTGGGCGTGCATTCCCGGCTCGAGGCGGCGTCCCTGGCGATGCGGCACGGACTGGTGACGACACATCCGGAGCGGGAAGCGATGTGACCAACGGGCTCAGTTAGACACCGAGTCCCAAGAAAATTTTTTTGGCAGGCCCGCAGCGGGCCGTGATGCGTTTTCGATGTGAAGTCGACTGGCAGGTTAGATCGCAAGCGGTTACCGAGTGTCATCGACATGGTGGCGCTGCGGAAGTCGGACCAAACAGTTGGCGATTCGGTGTGAGCCGCTCGTGGTGGCCGAACACGTCTCGTGGTCGACGGCTCAAGCGCGGCGAACGACACCGAACCGGCGCGCCGAAACCGAGTCGCCGCCCGCACGGTGCGCGGAGATACAACGGGGACCTTTGACCACTTTCGACTTTTCGCGGCGGCACGCACCATGTGCACACGTGCCCTGGCGCCGATTGCGCGCTGAGGGGAACCGGTCACCCTCCGTCGGCACGCGGCAGCGTTATGGGGAGTGCGGCCATGACCTCGCATCGGCTTGTGCTTGCGGATTCGCAGTTGTTGTTCGCCGAGGCGCTGTCTGCGGCGCTGAATGCAGCCGGACATGAGGTACTCGCCGTCTGCCGTACCGGCGTTGAGCTTGCGTCGACGCTGAGCAGCACCACGGCATCGATCTGTTTGAGCGACCTGCACCTTGCTGACGGCCACGTGGCTGATGTGTTGGCTCACTTCGCGGACACGCGTCCGAACTGCCGGATCGTCGTGCTGACCGATGATGCCCGGCCGGATGTGCTCCGCTCCGCTCTCGACTTCGGGGTCGCGGGCTACCTGCAGAAGAACCGTGGCTTCGACGTCCTGCTCGAAACGTTGGCACGGGTCGGCCGGGGCGAGGTGGTGGTTGAGGCATCTTTCGTGCCGTCGGACACCGCCCGGCTCGCCGACTCGGCCCGGGCTCGTTCACTGTGGGACGGGCTGACCAATCGTGAGCTGCAGTGCGTGCAACTGATGGTCGAAGGCATGGACACGACTGCGATGGCGCGAGAACTGTGCGTGTCGCCCACTACAGTGCGCAGTCACGTCCAGGCCGTGCTGCAGAAACTCGGCGTGCATTCGCGGCTCGAAGCAGCGGCCATGGCTGCGCGTTACGGGCTGGTGACCGAGGGCGACGGTGAGCACGGAACGCCGATCGCGCTGCCACGCATCGGTCGCGGTTCTCGCTGAGTTCGGCGGGCCGGCCGCTGCCACCTGCGAATGCACGAGGCGATCGTCGTGCAATTGATGCACCTGCGGTCCTTCGATCGGCGGATTCCAAAGGCCCCGGCCGTTTGTAGCGTCGGATGTGAAGTGCCGGTTGTTAGCCGGGGGTTTACGCAAAGGCCGGATTCTCGTGGATTCTTGTTTGTCTAATGGACGTCGGGTACCGCCTGCGGCCGGTACAGGCCGGATGGTGTGCTGCTACGAAGCGTCAGGTGTCCGGAACGCTGTCCGGACGGTCGTGCAGCAGGCACAATGGGCTCATGAGCACGGCCCTGAAGGTCACCTGCCGACAGTGTGGGGACGTCGAGGTGCCGTTACAGGGGACCCACCTCCTCGTCGCCGTGTCGCCGCAGCAGCCGCAGGCGCAGCTCCAGTTCGGCTGTCCGACCTGCGGGTCGGTCGGCGTCCAGCCGGCCGATCAGCGGGTAGTCAGCTTGCTGCTCGCCGCGGGGATCTCGGTGGTTGCGCCGCGGCCCGAGGCGGACTCGGTGGGCGAAACACACACTCGCGGCTGAGCCGGCCGGCTAGCGCGCCGGAGAGTGTGGGCGGTCGGGCATGACCGCGATGTCGGCGCGCTCACTCGCGAGTACCCGCGAGCCACTCGTCACCGTGGTCGTTCCGACCCGTAACGAGGCCGGCAACGTCGCTGCGCTGGTGGGGCGACTGCGGGCCGCCTTCGTGACTACGCCCGTCAAGATTCTCTTCGTCGACGACAGCGACGACGACACTCCGGACCGCATCGCCGAGATCAGCGCGATGCACCCGGAGTGCGTCGAGCTGATCCACCGTGCGCGCGGTGAGCGCTCCGGTGGGCTCGGATCGGCGGTGCTGGCCGGCCTGCGCACCGTGTGGTCGGAGTGGGCGGTGGTGATGGACGGTGACCTGCAGCATCCGCCCGAGGTCGCCCCGCGGCTCGTTGAGTGCGGGGTTCGCGAGGACGTCGACTTGGTCATAGCGAGCCGTTACGTGGGGGACGGCGACGCTCACGGTCTTCCGTCGAGGGTCCGTGGCCGGGTGTCCCGGTGGAGCACCCGGCTGGCCAAGTCGATGTTCCCGCTCCGACTGCGGTCTTGCACGGACCCGATGAGCGGGTTCTTCGCACTACGGACGGCTCGGATCGGCCAGGTGAACATTCGCCCGCGCGGCTTCAAGGTGCTGCTGGAGATCATGGCGCGGACGCCTCGGCTGCGCGTGCGGGAGTATCCGTTCACGTTCGAGGCGCGGTACAGCGGTGCCAGCAAGGCGTCGGTCAGGGAAGGCTTCACCTTCCTTCGCCGCTTGCTCTTCGTGCGGCTGCTCAGCTTGTCATCTGGCTGGTCGTCGCAGAGGTGGACGACGGTGGGCCGGGCGGTCGGGTTCGCGGCCGTCGGGGCGAGCGGGATCCTGGTGAACAGCGCCGCGCTGTGGGTGCTGGTACACGGGATGACCGCGCCGATCCTGGTTTCCGCAGCCGTCGCCACGCAGGTGTCCACGACGTGGAACTTCCTGTTGATCGACGCGCTGGTTTTCCGCGGCGCCAAGCGGCGCCGCCTGCGCAGTAGGTTCCTCGGTTTCGCGGCCATCAACAACGCGCTATTGCTTGCCCGGCTCCCGGCCCTCGCCGGTCTCGTCGCCCTACACGTCCACTACCTCGTCGCGAACGTACTGACCCTCGTCGCGGTCTTCGCCGTTCGCTTCGTCCTGTCGGATCGCCTGCTCTTCAACGGGGGGAAGAACATGTCCACAGTCGAGGTCTCCAGCACTGCCCAGGCTCTCCCGGCCAGCCCGAGCCGGTCCGGGCCGGTGAACGTCGTGATCGACCTGCGGCAGGACGCGCGGCCGGAAGTGCGGGTGCAGGACTGCGCCCCGCGATTCCACTACGACCTGCACGGGCTCGTGCGGATCGCGTCGGTGGCTCGATTGCCCGAGCTCGAGTTCTTCCGGTGCCCGCCGGTCGAAAGCCCGCACCTCGTCATCGAGGAGGGCTGGTTCGGCGAAGGGCGCCTGCGTTCGCGCCCGGTCGTCACGCAGTATGGGCAGCTGCCGATCGTGACGTATGAGGAGCACCTCGGCCGGCGCGGATCGAACTTCCTCGTCGACATGACCGACGGCGTCCGCGTCGTCGCGGGACCACTTCTCACGCGTTCGCCGCACGTGCTCTACACGAACGTCGTCGAGGCTTTGCTGCGGTTCATCTTCGTGACGCGCGGACACATGCTTCTGCACTCGGCCTGCCTCGACCTGGACGGGCACGGCGTCATGCTCTCGGCGCTCACCGACACCGGCAAGACCGGCACCGTCCTGCGGTTGTTGCGCGAACGCGGCGGCCGGTTCCTCTCCGACGACATGACGATCATCGACGCGAACGGCGACGCACTCTGCTTCCCCAAGCCTCTGACGATCAGCCAGCACACGCTGCGCGCCGTTGACGCCAACGTTCTCAGCGCAGCGGAATGGCGCAGGCTGCGCATCCAGAGCAGGGTGCACTCCAAGGAGGGCCGCGGCATCGGTGTACGGCTGGGCACGATGAACGTGCCGATCATGAGCCTGAACGCCGTGACCCAGCGCGTCGTGCCGCCGCCGAAGTACCGCGCCGAGCGGCTGGTGCCCTGCGAGGGCGTCAGCAACGTGCACATCCAAGCGCTGTTCGTGATCGAGCGCGATGCGGTGCGTCTCGAGAACCTCGATCCGGACGGCTTGCTCGACGAGTTGATCGCCAACACCGACGACGCATACGGCTTTCCGCCGTTCCGCTACTTCGCGCCGGCCCTCGTCATCGACGGTTGCGGCTACGAGGAGTTGCGTGCCAAGGAGCGCGCCATCCTCGCGCAGGCGATGCGCAATGTCAGCGCCCGCCGTCTTGCAACACCGGACTTCTCGTGGGCCGACCGCATTCCCGACTTGATCACCGCGCTGGCACCCCCTACCCAGCAGCCCGTTCCGGTGCCGAACACCACGGCTGCGCACCAGCGGACCACGCCCGCGACGCCGGTCTGACCGGCTGGGCATCTCCCAATCACTCGGCGGACGGCGTGCGCCGCATGAGCGAACCTGCCCTTTGCGCATGAACGGAGGCTGATGGCGAGTACCTGGCTCGGCACTCACTACGTGGCCGTCCGTTTCGACGACGTGCTGGTCCGCTTCGATCGACGGATGACGTCGGCCGCGGACCGGGTGCTGCGTCCGCGTCCGCGGCGCGACTGGCTGCTGGCACCAGGGCTCGTCCTGCTCGTTGCGGCCGCACTTCGCTTATTCGCGCTCGACCGCGTCGGCCTCAACAGCGACGAGGCGGTGTACGCGGGGCAGTCGGCGTCACTTGCCGACAACCCGCACTTCACGCCGCTGTTCCCGATCGTGCGTGCCCATCCGCTGACCATGCAGCTGCTGATGTCACCGTTCTACCGAACCGGCGTGCCTGACGTGCCAGGGCGTTACGTCGCCGCGCTGTTCGGTGTCGGGACCGTGGCGCTGGTGTACGTGCTGGGATCGGTCATGTACGGGCCGCGCGTCGGCCTCGTCGCCTCTGCCGTGCTCGCCGTGATGCCCTACCACGTCATCGTCAGCCGGCAGATCATGCTCGACGGGCCGATGGCCTTCTTCGCAACCGCAGCCCTCACCTGCCTCGCGCTGGCTGCCAGCGGACCGGCACGCAACGGGTGGCTCATCGCCGCCGGGGGCTTCATCGGCCTGGCTGCGTTGACGAAGGAGACGGCGTTCACCTTGGCGGTCGCCGCCTTCGTGTTCCTGTCGCTGGTCAACTTCCTGTGGCGGCCGGCCCGCTTCCCGCTCATCGGGGCCGGCGCAGCGTTGTTGCTCACCCTCGTCTATCCGATCGTGACCTCCGTCTCCGGCGGGTCGGGGGGCGGGCAGTCGTACCTGCTCTGGCAGCTCACCCGTCAGCCGAACCACGACTTCAGCTTCTATCCGGTCGTCGTCGGCGCCTCCATGGGCTTCGCCGTTCTGCTGGTCGCCGCGCTCGGCGTGCTGATGCCCAGGTTGACCGGGCGGCGCTTCACGTGGCGCGAGATGCTGCTGCTGTCCTGGGTGCTCGTGCCGCTGCTGTTCTTCGTCGTGTGGCCGGTCAAGGGGTTCACCTACCTGATGCCGTTGGCGCCGGCGGTGGCGGTGCTTGCCGCGCGGACGCTCCTGCCCCTGCCGGCGAAGCTGACGACGCATCGGCGCCGGCTCGTCGCGGCGCTGATTGCGGTGGTCACCTTTGCTTCGCTACTGGTGCCGGCGGTCGAGGGCGTCATGCGTCCGACTCGATCCGGTCTGGCCGGCGCCGGCGGCGTTCCGGGTGGCCGCGAGGCGGGTCGCTGGGTCAACACGCATGTCCCGTTCGGGGCCCGGCTGATGACGATCGGGCCGTCGATGGCCAACATCTTGCAGTACTACAGCGCCCGCCACTGCGATGGCCTGTCCGTCAGCCCTAACCCGCTGCACCGCAATCCGTCCTACCACGCGATCGCCAACGCCGATGCTGAACTGCGCAACGGCGACTACCAGTACGTGGTGTGGGACGTCTACTCGGCACGGCGCTCACCGCACTTCGCCGCGCGCGCGATGGACCTCGTACACCGCTACTCCGGACGCGCTGTCTACACCGGTGCCCAGATCGAGGGCGGCCGACCCGTCCGCCAGGTGATCGTCATTTACCAGGTGATCCCGTGAACCGCGCGCTGGCACTGCTGGGCGCGACCATGGTCGCTGCCGCACTGCCGAGCGTCACCCCGGCCGGCGCCACCGCGCCGCTGTCACCATCTGCGGCGATCCGGCACGTCGTGGTCATGACGCAGGGCGGACGAAGCTTCGACAACTACTTCGGCCGCCGGCCTGGGGTGGACGGGATCCCCGCGACCAGTTGCCAGCTGCCCAGCAGCGCGAAGCAGCCGGTGTGTATCGCGCCGCACGTGCTCACCCCTGCGTCCCGGCAGTTGCCGTTGCTCTCGACCGCTGGCATCGAAGCCGCTTCGATCAACCACGGCGGCATGAACGGATTCGTGCGTGCGCAGGCTTCCGACCGGTCCGACGGAATGGCTGCCGACGGCTACTTCCGACCCGGCTCGCTGCCCCTGCTCGACGACATTTCGCGGCGCGCGGTGCTGTTCGATCACTGGTTCGCAGGAGTGCCAGGCGGCACCGTCGCCAACCGGTTCTTCGGCATCACTGCCAAGCCGCCGGGGGACCGCCAGCAGGTACCACCGCAGGGCTGGCCGGTCACCCCGACGATCTTCGACCGGTTGAGCGCCGCAGGTGTGTCGTGGCGGGTTTACGTGCAGAACTACGAGCCCGCCTTGACGATCGACACGGCGTCTACGAAGCAGCTCATCGGCGGCCAGGTACCGCGGGTCCCGCTGCTCGCGATGCGGCGCTTCCTTGACGATCCGGCGCTCAGCTCGCACGTCATGGACCTCGATCGCTACTACAGCGACCTGGCGGCCAACCGTCTGCCCGCGCTTTCCTGGATCGTCAGCACGTCGACCACCGAGCAGGCCCCCCAGGACCCGACGCGCGGGCAACAGCTCAGCCGCGCCGTCATCAACGCGCTGCTCATGAGCTCTGCCTGGCAGCACGCGGCGTTCCTGCTGAGCTACGACGACTCGGGCGGATGGTTCGACCACGTCCGGCCGCCGACCGTTGCCGGCGCCACGGTGGGGCTGCGCGTTCCGACCATGCTGCTCAGTCCCTACGCCGTGCCGGGGTCGGTGAACCATGCGACGTTCGACGCGGCGTCGACACTCAAGCTGATCGAGCAGGTGTGGCGGCTCGCTCCGCTGTCCGTGCGCGATCTCGTCGCCCGCTCACCACTGAGCGCGTTCGACTTCAACCGGACGCCGCAAACGACGAGCCTCATCGCCGTGCCGGGTGGTGGCCCGGTGCCGCAGCCCCGCCGGCTGGTGCTCTACCTCGGGTACTTGGCGGCCTTCTGCGTGGTGCTGGGCTTGTGGGCCGTCGGCTATCGGTCGGCGCAGCGCCCGCTGCCGCAGCCTCCGCGGCCGGTAGAGCCGGGCGCACGATGAGCGCGGCTCGGCGCCGGCTCGGCGCACTCCTCGCCGCAAGCGCGTTGCTTGCCGGCAGCCTTGCGGTCACAGGAGCGACGGCGGCTGCGGTCAACGGCACGGTGTTCGTCAACACCGTGCCGGCCACGCCCGGCATCGCGATCGACGTTGCCGGCGTCGTCCAGACAACGGGCCTGGACGGATCGTTCAGCCTGGCCTTGTCGAGCCTGGCCGACGTTTCGTCGACCGTCGCCCTTGCGAGCACGACAACACCCGCGGGCGATTCGGTGACCCTGAACCGCGTGACGACGGGGCCGCATGTGCCGTATGAGAGCCACATCTTCGTGGGCCTGAACATCACCTCGCGGGTGCGGCTGCGCGTCGTCGCTGGCAACAGCGGCGTCGCGCCGGCAACGGTGCACCAGCTGACGCTGCGCGCCATCACCGGACAGGTGTTACGCGTCAACCCGCAGACCAAGCCGTTCGTGCGGCTTCTGGCTCGCCGTGCCCAGTACAGCCGCGGCGTGCTGGTGGCGCAGACGATCAACTGGTTCGTCGATCGGATCCAGGTGGCAAAAGGGGTGGCGGTGACCGCGGGTCGCCGACCGTTCGATCCACTGGGTCACTCGGTATGGAAGCTCTCGTTGCAGTCGATGCACGGAAAGGCGATCATCAGCACGGTGCCGGCAGTCGCCGGAGTGGTCTTCGCCATCGATGGGGCGAGCGTCGTGACCAATCAACGCGGCGAGGCCACCGCGCCGGTCGCCGACCTCAACGACGTCGTGGCGCGGCTGCGCCTGACGAGCGCGGATGCCGCTGGCGGGCTGCAGGTCTCCAACATGCGGGTCGAAAAGTTGCCGCCCGAAATCGTGCGGCAGCGTCACATCTCGGTGGCCCTGGACGTGCGTCGGCCCGTCATGTTGCGGTTCGTGGACCTGCGGCAGCGCACCGTACCGACTTCGCGCATCACGGATCTGACGCTCTCGACGAACGCCGGGGACGTGCGAGTTCCCGGCTCGCGGCTGTCGGCACCGTTGCCGATGCTTGTCAACCAGGCGACCAGGGTCGGCAGCGGTTGGCAGCCGGCGCCGGTCACCTACACCTTGCGGTCGGTACTGCTCGACGGCGGCGAGGCGGTCTTCAACGGTCGGCAGCGCTTCCAAGCCGACTCCGGCACCACCTGGACGATCTCGCTGGCGGTCTTCACTTTGACGGTGACGGCGCACGACGCCGTCTTCGGAAGTCAGCTCGCTTCGCGAATGGTCATTACCCGGCCGGACGGCACGAAGCTGCCGATCGAGCTGAGTTCGGCCCGGCCGCGCATTACGTCCACGCTCGTGCGCGGGCTCTACTCCCTGCACGTCGACTCCGCCGTTCTCGCCGGGCGCGCAAGCGTGCTCGTGTCCCGCGACGAACGAATCGACCTACGCGTCGTGACGCTGTGGGACGCGCTCGCCTTCCTGGCGGTGGTCATCGCGATCGTCATCGGTGCCGTCCTCGGCGGGCGACGTATGGCACGGCGCCGATCCGGGAGTCTCGCATGAACGGGCGGCTCAGGCGGCTCGCTGCCGCGCTCGTCTGCATCGCCGGGCTGATCGGCGGCCCGGCTGCGGCCACGTCGGCACCGGCCGGGTCGGGCGCAGCCGGGTCGGCCTCAACCAGGTCCGGCAGGGTCCCGGTGTACGCGTACTTCTACCAATGGTTCTCGCGGTCGTCGTGGCAGCGCGCGAAGATGGACTATCCGCTGGCCGGCACGTACAGCAGCGACGACCCTCACGTCCTGCGCGCGCAAGTGCAGCAGGCGCGCTCGGTCGGCATCGACGGCTTCATCACGTCCTGGAAGGACACACCTGTACTGGACCGCCGCCTGCAGTTGCTGCTGAGCATCGCCGCCTCGGAGCAGTTCCATGTGGGT
>DATFTS010000286.1:0-1848 GCA_035261645.1 Jatrophihabitans sp.
CCAACGGCACTGGCAACGCCGGCGTCGTCGCGGCGGATGACGGTGCGCCCGAACGGCCACAGGGCGTATCCCGCTATACGGAACGACGCGATGCCGAACGGGATCGTGACGATGAGGATGCAGGCAAGAATCCCGAACAAGACATAGGCGATAGCCATCCACAGCCCGGACAGCACGAGCCACAGGAGGTTCAGCAGCGTCCTCATGAAGGAAACGTACTGCGAGACGCAGATCTACCTACGACCGCAATGCGAGTGATCAACTGCGAATGCTGGCTGATCTTTGACCACCATCCGCAGTTGATCAGGGCTTCGTAACGCCAGGCGGCAGCTGCCTCCGGCCTGAGTCAGCTCTCGTTGCCGATTCCGGCGCTCACCTCGAGTTCGTCCACGCGCTCGGCCTCGTCGAGCTCGGTGAGTTCCGGCTGGTGCACGGCGCCGCCGTCGGCTGCGTTGAGCGCGCGGTGCACCAAGGTGAGCGTCAGGGCCGAGAGCAGGATCGCCCCCGCCGCGATGAGGAACGGCACGTTGGCGTTGAACTGTTCGACGAGTTTGCCGGCAACGTAGGGCGCCAGGCCGCCGCCGATGAACCGGACGAAACCGTAGGTGGCGGCCGCAACCGGCCGCTCCACTGGCGCGATGCTCATCACCGCCGTGGTCACCAGCGTGTTGTTGACGCCGCAGAACACCCCGGCGACGATCACCGCAACGATGACGACCGTGGGGTGACCGGGCCAGATTCCGATGGCGGCGAGGTCCAGCGACATCAGCGCGAAGTTTCCGTACAGCGTGCGCGCGGTGCCCAGACGCGCCTTCAGCCACGGCGCGCCCCAGACGGCGAAGATCGCGACGAGCACGCCCCATCCGCAGAACACCAAGCCGAGTTGCTGCGGGCTGTGCAGATTCATCAGGAACGGCGAGTAGCCCAACAGCGTGAAGAAGCCCCAGTTGTAGAGCAACCCGACGATGCTGGTGATAGCCAGACTGCGGTGTCGCAGGGCTTTGATCGGTTCGGCGATGCCTTGCCGCCGCTGCGGTGTGCGGGTCGGCGGCAGCAGCACGATGGTCGCGACCAGCGCGATGGCCATCAGCGCGGAGACGCCGAAGAACGGTCCGCGCCAGCTGATCGAACCGAGCTCGCCGCCGAGCAGCGGCCCGAGCGCGATCCCGATGCCCAGAGCCGTCTCATAGAGCACGATGGCGCCGGCGAAGCCGCCGGAGGCCGAGCTGACGATCACCGCCAGCGAGGTGGCGATGAACAGGGCGTTGCCCAATCCCCAACCGGCGCGGAAGCCGACGATGCCGCCGATCGAGTTGGACGATCCGGCGAGGGCGGCGAAGGCGACGATGAGGACGAGCCCGCTGATCAGCGTGCGCTTGGCGCCGATGCGGCTCGACACCCAGCCCGTCACCAGCATCGCGACCGCTGTGACCACCAGATAGCTGGTGAACAGCAACTCGACCTGAGCCGGGCTGGCGTGCAGCTTGGTGCGCAGCGAGGCGAGGATCGGGTCGACGAGACCGATACCCATGAAGGAGATGACGCAGGCGAACGCCACCGCCCAGACAGCCTTCGGCTGCCGGAACGGGCTGGCCGGCTTGCCGGCTGCGGCAGTAGTTGTGACAGTGCTCTGTGCAGTCATGAACGTGCTTTCCTCGGTGCGATTGGGTTCGGTGCGGCGGCGAGCCGCTCGATTGCGGGTAGGGCCGCGATGAGTGCCTGCTGGTCGTCGTCGCTGAGCTCGCGCACCCGGGCCCGCAACACCTCGGCGCGCACCGCCAGTCGCTGGGCCAGCACGGCGCGACCGGCGTCGGTGATCCGGACGAGTGCGGCGCGCCGGTCGGTCGG
>DATFTS010000287.1:0-4351 GCA_035261645.1 Jatrophihabitans sp.
CTGCCGACAATTGCCCGCAATTCGTCCGACGAGACGATCTCCTGTGGCCGATATCGCTGACGCGCCCAGGTCGATTTTCCCGCGCCAGAGGGCCCGACGAGCACTAGAATCGCCGGGTCGGGCAGCCCGCTCGTCACGCCCGGAGTTTGACACGGCAAAGCGGGCGCACAGCCACAACAGCCGATGGTGGACTCTTGCCGGTCGAGGTTCGATTAGCTGCAGCGCAACTGCGGCTCCGCTACGCGGCGCCGCTGTTCACGCTTGCTGCGGCAGTTGTGTTCCTCGTCACCCGGCCGCCGGTCGGCGACTTCTGGGCGGCCCGCGCCCGCCAGTCCGCAGCCGCCCACGGCGTGGGCCTCCAGTACTGGTTCTCGTGGTTCGGTGGCACCATCCCCGGCCACTACTCGGTGATCGACAGCCTGGTCACCAAGTTCGTCGATGCGGGCCTGCTCGGTGCGGTATCCACGGTGGCGATCACGCCGATCTGCTACCGCCTGCTGCGCGGCACCCCGCACCAACTGCTCGGCACATGGCTGGCCGCGATCGCGACCGTCTTCAGCCTCTGGAGCGGACGCGTCCCGTTCGCCCTCGGCACTGTGCTGATGATCTCCGCGCTGCTGGCGGTCCGAGCCGAGCGACGGACCCTCGCCGCCCTCCTGGGCATCGCTGCCGCGCTGGCGTCGCCGGTGTCCGGTGCGTTCCTGATCATCGGGCTCACCGGAGTCGTACTGCACGACCAGCGGCGCCGCACGGTGTCGCTGTGGGCCCTCGGGGCCGCGGGCATCTCGCTGCTGGTCGTGGCCTTCTACTTCGGCACACCTGGCCCGCAGAGCTTCAGCTGGGGCTCCGCGGCGGTCACTGCCGGTTCCATCGCCGTGCTGCTCGTGGCCAAACCACCGCAGTACATCCGCACCGTCCTGATCTTGTCGCTCGCCGCCTGCCCGCTGCTCGTGCTGATCCCGAACGGCATGGGCTCCAACTTCGAGCGGTTCACCTGGATCTGCCTGCCGGTGGCCGTTGCCGCCACCGCGCGCGCCCGGATGTTGCTCGTCGTCCTGAGCGCCGGCGCGGCCACCGCATGCGGGGTGGTCGGCTCGGTGCACGACCTCGTCGTCGCCGCGCAGCCGAACTCGAACATCGCCTACTACGACCCCCTCAACGGCCGGCTCGACCACAC
Source organism: Jatrophihabitans sp. (assembly GCA_035261645.1). GTDB lineage: Bacteria > Actinomycetota > Actinomycetes > Mycobacteriales > Jatrophihabitantaceae > Jatrophihabitans. Next base: position 1,178 of record DATFTS010000287.1, read on the forward strand.
GTCCGGCCTGGCCGACTACCGGGTCGAGGTCGTGTCGGACGGTGTGCACGTGGCCGCCTATGCGCTGCTCAACCACGCGTTGCTTGCGCGTGGATACGAGACGCAGTCGGACAACGCGTTCAACTCGGTGCTTGCGTCGCCGTCGCTGGATGCGACCACCTTCAAGCTGTGGCTGGACAACAACGCGGTGGGCTACGTCGCCATCGATCGCAAGCCCCTCGTCAGTGGCCCCGAGTACCGGCTGGTGCGCTCGGGCACGCTGCCGTATCTGCACCAGGTATGGTCCGACGCTCATTGGCAGCTGTTCCGCGTCAGCGACGCCAGCCCCATCGTCGCGCCCCCGGCGCGCGTGGTCGTCGCCGCGCAGGCACGACTGGTCATCAGCGCACCGCGGACCGGTACGTTCGCGCTGCGGGTGCGGTGGTCGCGATTCCTGCAGGTCCGTGGCCCGCAGGGCGCGCTGTTGCGCTCGGACGGCCAGGGCTGGACGACCCTGGCGGTGACCCGGCCGGGCAGCTACGTCATCTCGTGACGTCCCTTCGGGCTGCATAGAACACGTTTCACTTCTATGCTCGGCGCGGTCGCCGTCCGGGAGTTGCCATGCGCCGTTTGCCTGCGCTCGTCGCCATGTTGGGCCTCACTGCTGCAACCGTCGTCGCCGGCGGTAGCGCCGCAGGCACGCCGCCTCCGGACGCCGGGTTCGCCGGCAGCGGGCTGGCGCAGACCGGTCGCTGGGTGACGGACGCGTCCGGCCGCGTAGTCGTGCTGCACGGCGTGAACCAGGTTTTCAAGGTGGCGCCGTATGAGCCGGCTGCCGACGGCTTCGGCGACGACGACGCCGCGTTCCTGGCACAGAACGGTTTCGACGCAGTGCGCGTCGGCGTCATCTGGGCTGCGGTGGAACCACAACCGGGTGTTTACGACGACGGGTACCTCACCTCGATCGAGGCGACGGTCCGCACGCTCGCGAGGCACGGCATCGTCTCGCTGCTCGACTTCCACCAGGATCTCTACAACGAGAAGTTCCAGGGCGAAGGCGCGCCCGCGTGGGCCGTGCAGGACGGCGGCCTGCCGAACCCGCCGCTCGGCTTTCCCGGCAACTACCTCGGCAACCCGGCCGAATGGCGCACCTGGGATCAGTTCTGGCGCAACGCGCGAGCGTCGGACGGGGTCGGCTTGCAAAACCACTACGCACACGCCTGGGCACATGTCGCCGCGCGATTCGCGCGTGATGCGGCGGTCGCCGGCTACGACGTGATGAACGAGCCGTGGCCGGGCAGTGCGGGCGAAGTCTGCGCGACGCCGTTCGTCGGTTGCCGCACCTTCGACGCGAACGCCTTGACTTCGTTCTTCCGACGGGTCGACACCGCCATCCGCTCGGTCGACCCGGCACACACTGTCTACGTCGAGCCGAACGTCCTCTTCAGTCAGTCGCAGCGGACCTACCTCGGCGCGATCGGCGACCCGCGGGTCGGGCTGAGCTTCCACGACTACTGCAGCACCGAGGAGCTGACCGGCAACAACCTGCTGTGCCCGCAACAGGACGCGGGCATCGTGTCGGCCGCCAACCGGTACGCGCAGGCGCACGCCATGCCGCCGCTGCTCACCGAGTTCGGGGCGACGACCGATCTTGCGAACATTCGCGAGATGGTGTCCTTGGCCGACAAGTACCGGCTGGGTTGGCTGGAGTGGGCCTACACCGGCAACGACAAGACGAGTTCGTCGCCTGACGGGCAGGCGCTGGTGCTGGATCCGTCCAAGCCACCCAGCGGTGCCAACGTCCGCACCGACAAGCTCAAGGCGCTCGCGCAGCCATACCCCCAGGTCGTCGCCGGCACGCCCGTCGCGTGGTCGTTCGCGGGAGGCGTCTTCCGGCTGACCTATTCGACTGCGCGCGCCGACGGTCACGGCCGCTTCGCAGCCGGTGCACGAACCCGGATCGCAGTGCCCGCGATCCACTTCCCGAACGGCTACCGCGTCACGGTGACGGGCGCGAGGATCGTCTCTGCCCCGGACGCGCCAGAGCTGCTGCTGAGCACCTCCGCGGGCGCCACGACGGTCCAGGTGAGCGTGCGCAGCGCCTGACCGGAAAGAGTCTTCCCTATTGCCAAGAGATTGCAATAAGGTTGGCGGGTGACGTTACTCGCGGCCCGGCCGGCAAAGGACGGATCCGCGTTCGGCCGCTTCCGTGCCAGCCTCGACGGCCGCGACCGACGGTCCTTGCTCGCGATGTCCGGCTTCGTCGTGGCGTTGCATGTCGTCGGGTTCGGCATCCTGTTCGGCTTGGTCGTCCCGCACCACTACCAGCTCGGCGGCGACCACCCGGTGTTCAACGTCGGCGTCGGCATCCTCGCGTATACCTTCGGCCTGCGGCACGCCTTCGACGCCGATCACATCGCGGCGGTCGACAACACCACACGCAAGCTGCTCGCCGATGCAGAGGAGCGCCGTACAGCCGGTCGCGACCCGGGCCGCAAGCCGCTCTCGGTCGGGTTCTGGTTCTCGCTCGGCCACTCGACGATCGTGTTCATGTTGGCGTTCCTGCTGACCGCGGGTGTGAAGACGCTCGCCGGTCAGGTGAAGGCGGGCAACTCGACGTTGCACTCCGCCACCAACATCATCGGTACTTCGGTGTCGGGCGTGTTCCTCTGGATCCTTGGCATCGTCAACCTCGTGGTGCTGGCCGGCATCCTGCGCGTGTTCCGCGAGATGCGCGCGGGTGAGTTCGACGAGCAGCGGCTCGAGGAGCACCTGAACAATCGCGGTCTGATGAACCGCCTGCTCGGCGGCCTGACCAAGTCGGTACGCAAGGCTTGGCACAGCTATCCGATCGGCATGCTGTTCGGCCTCGGCTTCGACACCGCCAGTGAGGTGGGTCTGCTCGTTCTCGCCGGTGGCGCCGCCGCCATCAACCTGCCGTTTTACGCGATCTTGGTGCTGCCCGTGCTGTTTGCGGCCGGCATGTCCTTGATGGACACGATCGACGGCGTCTTCATGACAGCGGCTTACGGCTGGGCGTTCGCGAAGCCGGTGCGCAAGGTCTTCTACAACCTGACGATCACGGCGATCTCCGTCGCGGTCGCGCTGCTGATCGGCACGATCGAGCTTGCCCAGGTGATCACCGAGCAAGCGGGAATCAGCTCCGGCCCCGTTGCCGCGATCGGAAACATCCCG
>DATFTS010000288.1:0-2333 GCA_035261645.1 Jatrophihabitans sp.
GCGCAGGACAGTCCTTCGTCCGCCGTCGCGTTGCCCTGTGGCGAGGCGTCGACGGTGAGAAGGACGCCCGCGAGCTTGATGTCGCGCGGGCAGGCCCCGGACACCGCGTCGAACGGGTACACGTAGATCGTCTCGCCGGCGATCGTCCGCGTCGTCCGACCGGACGCCGTTGGCGGCTCACCAGTCTCGGCGAAGACGCTGAACTGGACCACTGCCGCGCTCCCGGCGCTCTCCGTGACCGAACAGCCGGGCGGGTACTGCACCGGGTCGAACGCCGGCGTCAGGCCGGGGCGCAGGTTGCGGAACGTGGCCAGTCCCACCGTCGCGCACAAGTCCGCCGTCACCGGGTCGCCGATGTCTGTCTGGGCCGGCGCGCGCACCAGGTCGGGGGGCGGCGCGAACGAGGACGATGCGCTGCTCGGCGTCGCCGGTGCGGTGGATGGCGCACGCGAACTGCCCGCGCTGGACGGGCTGATCACTTCGCCATGGCCGTGCACGGCCGACGTGCAGGCCGTCAGCGCGACTGCAGCGAGGACGACCGCCGGCCCAAATGATCGCACGGCTCGACGCTAGCCCAGCCGGGTACGCGGGTTCGCCCGACTCAGCAGGCTCAGCCGAAGAAGACCTCGGCTTCGGCGTAGAGCTCCGGCGTGACGAGCTTGAGCTCGGTGGTCGCCTCGGCAAGCGGCACGCGCACGATGTCGGTGCCGCGGAGTGCGACCATCTTGCCCCAGTCCTGCTCGCTCGCGGCGTCGATGGCGTGCAGGCCGAACCTCGTGGCGAGCATCCGGTCGAATGCGGTGGGCGTGCCGCCGCGCTGGATGTGGCCCAGCACTGTGGTGCGCGCTTCCTTGCCGGTGTTCTTCTCGATCTGGCCCGCGAGCCATTCTCCGACGCCGCCCAGCCGGACGTGCCCGAACGCGTCCAGCCCCTTCTCGAGCACGGCGTTGTCGCCGCCGGTGGGCGTCGCCCCCTCGGCGACCACGATGATCGGCGCGTAGTGCGCCTGGAACCGGCTCTCCACGTACGCGCACACCCGCTCGACGGAGAACGGCTGCTCGGGGATGAGGATGACGTTCGCGCCGCCAGCCATCCCGGCGTGCAGCGCGATCCAGCCGGCGTGCCGTCCCATCACCTCGACGATCAAGGCGCGGTGGTGCGACTCGGCCGTGGTGTGCAGACGGTCGATCGCCTCCATGGCGATGTTCACCGCGGTGTCGAAACCGAAGGTGTAGTCGGTGGCGTTGAGATCGTTGTCGATCGTCTTCGGCACGCCGACGACGTGCACGCCGCGCTCGGCGAGCCTGGTCGCGACGCCGAGGGTGTCCTCGCCGCCGATGGCGATCAGCGCGTCGACACCGATGCGGTGCAGATTCTCGGTGATGCGTTCGACGCCGCGCTCGACCTGGTACGGGTTCGTCCGCGAGGAGCCGAGGATGGTCCCGCCGCGGGGCAGGATGCCGCGAACGTCGGAGATGCCCAGCGGCATGGTCAGGTTCTCGAGCGGGCCGCGCCAGCCGTCGCGAAAGCCGACGAACTCATGGCCGTAGATGCCCGCGCCCTTGCGCACCACTGCGCGGATGACGGCGTTGAGCCCAGGGCAGTCGCCCCCACCGGTAAGCACTCCGATACGCATGCCCCCGGACTCTAGTGGGCACCCCCATCCCGCCTCGCCCGCGCCGCTACTGCTGGCCCGCCACTCGCCTTCCCGACCTGCCGAGCCTTTCCTCCGCTATGGACGCTGAGCCGGCCGGCGAACGTACCCACCGGAGGAAAGGCTGAGACCCGGCCACCACTCTTCCTCCGGTGGGGACGCTGGGCGGGGCCGGCGAGCGTCCCCAGCAGAGGAAAGGCTCAGACGGGATCAGGCGGCGGCGATCCAGCCACGACCCATCCCGGCGTCGGATTCAGACGGTCAGCGCGCGCCAGCGCGCCAAGTTGTGCCGGGCGTCGGCGAGCGCGTCATGCTGATCAGGCGGTGCGGGCGGCAGCGGTGGGCAGCCTGCTTGCTCCCAGTGCTGCCGCAACTCGTGCGTGAATCGCGGGATCGCTCGTGGCAGCGCACGCATGGCTCCCCACAGTTGGCACAGCGCCACGTGGTCGTACGCCGCCATCCACGCCCACAACTCGACCTCCTCCCCGGACGAGGTGAAGAAGGCGAGCAGATCAGCACGGATCTGCTCCCGCGAGCGCCACGCCGGGTCCGCGGGAGACGGCAACTTGTCCAGGACGTTGCGCCGCACCCAGTCGATGGCCTTGGACGGATCGAACTCGGTCGAGACCGCGTAGTACTCGCGTCCGTTCTCGTCGACCACCCCGATCGACACCAGGTC
>DATFTS010000289.1:0-4732 GCA_035261645.1 Jatrophihabitans sp.
GGTTGGGCGACCGCGGCGGCAGTGATGCCCTCGCCCGCCTGCCACAACGCGACGTGCACGGCCCAGTCGGTGCGGCCCGGCATGCCGTATTCCCGGGTGCCGTCCAGCGGGTCGATGATCCATACCCGGTCGGCGGACAGCCGCGCCGGCGAGTCCGCCGACTCCTCAGAGAGCACGGCGTCGTCCGGCCGGACCTCCGCCAGCTCGCGCAGCAACATCGAGTTGGAGGCCGCGTCACCGCGCTTGCCGAGATCCTTGCCGGTCAGCCCGCTCGCGCGGCGCAGCGTGACCAGGAGGTCGCCGGCCTGACTTGCGAGGTCAGCAGCGACGCGAGCGTCAGACAACATCACGTCCGACCCTCGCTGCCTTCGCTCATTCCGCAATCCGCTCGATCAGGTCGAGGACGAGCGCGGCCTGCGCGGCGGCGTCGCCGTCCTCCGGCCGCAGTCGCAGATGTGGAGCCTCCGGCGGCTCGTACGGGTCGTCGATGCCGGTGAAGTGCTTGATCTCGCCGGCCCGGGCCTTGGCGTACATGCCCTTCGGGTCGCGGGCCTCGCACACCTCGAGCGGCGTGTCGACGAAGATCTCGAGGAACGGCAGCGACCCCTCGCTGTGCGATGCACGTACCCGTTGGCGGTCTGCCGCGTACGGGCTGACGAGCGAGGCGATCGCGATCACGCCGGCATCGGCGAGCAACTTCGACACCTCGCCGACGCGGCGCACGTTCTCGGCGCGGTCGTCCGCGGAGAAGCCGAGGTCGGCGTTCAGGCCGTGGCGCAGATTGTCGCCGTCGAGCAGGTACGCCGGCCGTCCGGACGCGACGAGCCGGCGCTCGAGTTCCGCGGCCACGGTGGATTTGCCCGAGCCGGACAGCCCGGTGAGCCATACCGTCATGCCCTTGGTCGCGCGCTCCTGGCGCTGCACCGAGCCGCTGTGCCACACGACCTTGGCGTCGTGCTGACTCGGTCCGCTGATCATGCCGGCGGCGACGGTGTTGTTCGTCGCCTCGTCCACGAGCACGAAGCTGCCGGTGTCACGGCTGCGCCGGTAGGGGTCGAACAGCAACGGCTGCTGCGTCCGCAGTCTGATTCGGCCGATCTCGTTGAGGCCGAGCTGCTCGGCTTCCTCGTCGCGGTGCAGCGTGTTCACGTCGAGGCGATAGTCGAGCTCGCGTACAACCGCGCGGGTCGAGCGGGTGGTGTGCTGCACGATGAAGCGCGAGCCCGGGGTCAGTTGCGTGTCCGTGGTCAACCAGCACACCATCGCGTCGATCTCCTGACCGACGTGCGGACGGTTGTGCGGTCGGCAGATCAGATCTCCGCGCGCGATGTCGATGTCGTCGGCGAGTTCCACGGTCAGCGCTTGCCCGGCGAACGCCTCCTCCACCTTGCGGCCGCCGGGCGCCCAGAGGGCGGACACCCGTGTCGTGAAGCCGGACGGCAGCACGGTCACCTGGTCGCCCGAGCGCATGATGCCGCCGGCCAGCGTGCCCGCATAGCCACGGAAGTCGTGCAGCGTCGCGTGCGACGACTGGTGCGGACGGATGACGTACTGCACCGGGAACCGCACGTCGATGAGGTTGCGGTCGGACGCTACGTGGATGTCTTCGAGATGGTGCAGCAGGGACGTGCCCTCGTACCACGGCATTGCGGCACTGCGCTGCACGACGTTGTCGCCGGTGAGCGCGGAGACCGGAATGAAAGTCAGGTCCGGGACCTCGAGCTTCATCGCGAAGCGGCGGAACTCTTCGCGGATCTCGTTGAACCGCTCCTCGGAGAAGTCGACGAGGTCCATCTTGTTGATGCAGATCAACAAGTGCGGAATGCCGAGCAGGGTGGCGAGGAACGCGTGCCGGCGCGACTGCTCGAGCACGCCGTTACGCGCGTCGATCAGGATCAGCGCGACGTCGGCCGTCGACGCGCCGGTGACCATGTTGCGCGTGTACTGAATGTGGCCGGGCGTGTCGGCGATGATGAACTTTCGCTTGGGCGTTGCGAAGTACCGGTACGCGACGTCGATCGTGATGCCCTGCTCGCGCTCGGCGCGCAACCCGTCGGTCAGCAATGCGAGGTCGGGTACGTCCTGGCCCCGTGCCTGGCTGGTGCGCTCAACCGCACTCAGCTGGTCCTCGAAGATCGCCTTCGAGTCGTAGAGCAGCCGGCCGATCAGCGTCGACTTGCCGTCATCGACCGAACCCGCAGTCGCGATCCGAAGCAACGCAGCCATCAGAAGTAGCCCTCTTTCTTGCGGTCCTCCATGCCAGCTTCGGAGATCCGGTCATCTGCGCGTGTGGCACCGCGCTCGGTGATGCGGGCTGCCGCAACCTCCGCGACGACCGCGTCCGCGTCGGCGGCCGACGACTCGACGCATCCGGTGCACGTCGCGTCCCCGACGGTGCGATAGCGGACGGTTGCCTCGAACGGCGTCTCGCCGTTCTCCGGCTGGATGAACCGGTTCACCGCGAGCAGCATGCCGTCGCGTTCGACCACCTGGCGCTTGTGCGCGAAGTAGAGCGGCGGCAGTTCGATGTTCTCGTCGCGGATGTACGACCAGACGTCCAGCTCCGTCCAGTTGGACAGCGGAAAGACGCGGATGTTCTCACCCTTGCGGTGCCGGCCGTTATAGAGCGTCCAGAGTTCGGGACGCTGGTTGCGCGGATCCCACTGGCCGAACTCGTCACGGAAGCTGAAGACACGTTCCTTGGCGCGTGCCTTCTCCTCGTCGCGGCGTGCGCCACCGAAGACTGCGCCGAACTGGTTCTCGTTGATCCCGCGCAGCAGCGTGACCGTCTGCAGCCGGTTGCGCGCCGCACCGGGGAAGTCCTCGTGCACGCGTCCCGCGTCGATGTCGTCCTGCACATGCGCGACGATCAGCCGCAGGCCGTACTTCTCGACAGTGCGATCACGAAATGCGATCACCTCGTCGAAGTTCTGCCCAGTGTCGACGTGCATCACCGGGAAGGGCACCGGCGCCGGCCAGAACGCCTTCACCGCGACGTGCAGCATGACCACCGAGTCCTTGCCGCCGGAGAACAGCAGCGCGGGCTTCTCGATCGTCGCCGCGACCTCGCGGAAGATCTGTACCGCTTCGGCTTCCAGCTTCTCGAGATGGGTCATCTCGTAAGCCACGCTCATGCAGAAATCCTCCTGCGCGGGTGTACGCCACCCGCGTCCGCTGTCACTGCCGCCGCCGTTGCCATCAATGCCCTGCCCCGCCGAGTTATTTCAGCCCCCGTTATCGACGCCCCCACGTAGAGCGTGAGCACCATCTCTTGTCGTCCGTCGCTGCCGTACGTGGGTGCAGCGATCAGGTGCGTCGGGTGCTTGCCACGGGCCGTCAACTCGGCACCGAGGTACACCCGCTCACCGAGGGTGGAGACCATCTCGCCGACCAGGCCGCGTACTTCGTCTGGCAAATCATAGGCGGCGACCCCCGCCATCAAGGAATGCAGCCTTGCTCCGACCTCAGTAAGCCCCTCGACAAGGTAGCCGCGCTCGCGGCATTCGGTGACGACGGCGCGCAAGTGGGCGTGGTCGAGCGCTACCGGCAAGGTGGGCGGTGTCTGCAGCCAACGTTCGAACGTTTCATCGGTGTCCCACAGCACATACATCAGACCGATCGGCGGCGCGAACGGGTAACGGGTGCCGGCCATGGCGCCTTCGCCGCGCCCGTCGCCGCGGACGCTGCCCATGACGACGATCTCGTTGCCCACGATGGCCGAGGCGCTGCAGGGGGAGCGGAAGCGGCTCGCCAGCGCGGCAAGGTGCCGCTCGGCCGCGTCGGCACCGGGCACCACCCGCCGGGCTAGCCGGCCGGCGGCCACCAATCCGGGCCCGACGCCGTACGTCCGCGTCTGGTGATCGCAGTTCAGCCAGCCCGCCTCTGTGAGCGTTGTCACGATGCCGAGGCACGTCGGCTTGCTGATACCCAGTGTGCGAGACAGCTCGGACAGGCCGAAGCGTCGGCCCGGGTGCGCGACCAGATGATCGACCAGTGCGACCACGCGCTGCGTGGGTGGTGATCGTCGTGACGACGGCAATTGACCTCGCCTAGAACAGGTTCTACTGTCGGACCAGCAGTCTACCGACTTGGTTCAAATATGAACCATGAGTCCGCGAAAGGCGACTGAAACGTGCTCACGCAGGCATTCGCCGATGCGGTGGTCGCGGCCGAGAAGGTGATCCGCGAGGCTCCGCACGCTCGAACCGAGCAGGACATCGTCGAGGGACTGGATTATCTCGCCGGCAGCATCCGTGCGGCGCTCGCCTCGGCATGGAGCTACGACCGCGACTTCCCGTACTTCATCCGGTCCGCAACCCCGTACACGAAAGTCGGTCTCGACAACCCGGACACGCTGTATTTCAGCGCGCGCATCCGCGAGGACGCCGAGTATGTCGTCACTGGCCGGCGCGGCGGCACGGCGGACCTGAGCTTCCAGATCCTCAACGGCGATTACACGCCGGCCGACGTCCCGGACAGCCTGAGCGCCTTCGACGACCGCGAGATCGACATCGAGGCGGACGGGTCGTTCCAGCTGCGCTTCGGCCCGCCCAAGCCGGACGCCGGCCGGAACTACTTCGCGCTCGGGCCGCGTGCCGCGATGCTGCTCGTTCGCGAGGTGTGGAGCGACTGGACCGCCCGGCCGGGGATGATCGCGATCCAGCGTGTGGACGCGATCGGCGCTGCACCTGAGCCGGCCGACGAGGCGAAGCTCGGCAAGCGCTACAACGCC
>DATFTS010000290.1:0-5618 GCA_035261645.1 Jatrophihabitans sp.
GTGCGCGACGCCGACAAGATCCGCGCCGAACTGCTCGAGTTCAACGAGTGCGACGACGGCGTGCTGTTCAAGATGCGCCGCGACCCGCGCGTCACGCGTGTCGGGCGGTTCTTGCGCCGGCTGTCGCTCGACGAGCTGCCCCAGCTGGTGAACGTCCTCACCGGTTCGATGTCCCTCGTCGGCCCACGACCGCCGTTGCCGGAGGAGGTCGAGCGCTACCAGGGCGACGTGCGCCGGCGGCTGCTCGTCAAGCCCGGCCTCACCGGCCTCTGGCAGGTGAGTGGACGGTCCGACCTGCCGTGGGAGGAGTCGGTCCGGCTGGACCTCTACTACGTGGAGAACTGGTCGCTGGGGTTCGACTTCGCGATCATCGCCCGTACGGTCTCCGCGGTGCTACGGCGTCGCGGGGCCTACTGAGCCAAGGACGAAGCCGTGGGTGAGCATCGCGTCGACCAACTGGCTACACGCAAGCAGCCGGTTCCTGGACCGCTTCCCGCCACACCGATCGACATCGCGGAAGCACGTCCCCCCTCGCACCGGCGGTTGAGTGAGCGCCGCCGCCGCTTCACGCGCCGGCTCACCCGGGCGCTGAACACCAGGCGCGGCCGCTGGCTGCTGATCGCGCTGGCGTGCGTCGCCGTGCTGCTGATCGGGCTGCTCGCGCAAGGCTTCCTCTCCTCGCCGGCCCCCTCCGTCGGAGCGCCTGACGCGGCCGGTGGGACAAGCGCGCTGCCGAGCACCGTCTCGACCAGCCCGTCGCCGGTGAAGTCGAAGAAGAGCAGTTCGCAGTTGGTGCAGGACCCGGTTGCCGCACTGCGCGCACGGTTTCCCGACAACCCGTTGAACCACCTTGACACGCACGCCCTGCATCAGGTCACCATCTCGGCTTCCGCGCCCGGCCCGATGACCGTCGTCGGTTACCTCGTGCCGACCGGGCTCGGCTCCGCGTACGGGACGGTGGACGGGCACCGGTCGTCGTGGTCGATCTCGGAGCAGGCACTCGGTGGTGGGTATCTGGCGGCGATCTTCATCCAGACCGGCAAGTCGGGCATCCCGATCACCTGCCGCATCACCGTCGACGGCAAGGTGAAGAGCACGGAGACGACGTCCGGCTCGTACGGCCGCGCGCTGTGCCTCGGCTGATCTGCAGCGACCGTTAGGCTCGCCGCGATGGACGACCGCCGATCCTTCCTGCAGCGCGCGACCCATGAAGCAAAGATGCTGGTGCACCGCGCCGGCTTCGACGTCAGCCGGGACACCTTCAAGTACCGCTTCGTCCACCAGATGCATCAGCACGGCATCGACACCGTCGTGGATGTCGGTGCGAACACCGGGCAGTTCGCCGAACTGCTGCGCCGATCGGGCTTCACCGGGCGAATCCATTCGGTCGAGCCGTTGCAGTCCGCGTACGACAAGATGACCGCCGTCGCGCGCCGTGACCCGCTGTGGACGTTGCAGCGCGCCGCCGTCTCAGCGGAGCCGGGCACCTTGGTGATGAACGTGTCAGGCAACTCGGTGTCGTCGTCAGTGCTGCCGATGCTCGACCGGCACGCCAACGCTGCGCCCGAGGCGCAGTACGTGGGGCAGGAGCAGGTCGTCGCCACCACGGTCGACGAGATCGTCAGCGCCTACGACCTGGAGCCCGAACGCGCGTTGCTGAAGGTCGACGTGCAGGGCTACGAACGCGAGGTCCTCGAGGGCGCGGCCAAGACGCTGTCCGCGTTCCGCGGGGTGCGCACCGAGATGTCACTGGTGCCGCTGTACGAGGGGCAGGCGCTGATGCCAGAGATCGTCGACCACCTCGGGCAGCACGGCTTCGACCTCTGGTTCGTGGAGCCGGGGTTCACCGAGCCTGACACCAGGCGGTTGCTGCAGTTGGACGGGGTGTTCTTCCGCGCCGGCCGTTAGCGCCCGTCAGCGCCTCCGGCGTGGGTCGAGGCGCGTCGCGACGCCGTACGCGCCCGCGACCACGCGGCGCAGCGTCAGTGGTTGTGCCGGCTGCGCCAGGACGGTGGTGTAGCGCTCCAGTGACCGCTGCAGGGCGCGGGCGAGCAGGTGCTTCGGATCCGCCTCGGGCAGCAATCGGGCCGCGACGTGCGTCCACACGCGAGTGTCGATGCGGGTGCGGTATGCGAGCAGCTCTCGGGTGCGCGGGTTGAGCTCAGCAGCGAGGTCGGGACGCATCCGCCGGGGCACGGTCGTGCGCTCGTTCGCATGAGTAGGGGGCAGGTCGCGGCCCAACCAATCGCCAAGTTGGCGCATCGCCTCGGGGTTCTCGACGAGGTTGACGTGCTCGAACGCGTCCAGTCGGTCGAGCGCGGCCGCCAGCAGGGCGTCGTCGTCGGATTCGGCGATGAACTCGGTGCGGGACAGCGCCGGGTGCGGCCAGGCCAGGAACCGGGTGATCGTGTTGTCGATGTTCGGCGCCAGCATGCGGTGTTCGACGTAGCGAGCCAGTGGCTGTCGGGCGAGCCGGAACGCCTCCGCATTAGGTCCCCAATGCCGCAGATCGAATTCGGTGAGCGACCGGCCGTGCAGCCATTGGGAGAGGATTCGCACCTGCGGCGCTCGCAGCATCGTGACGTGTTCGGCATCGGGGTAGCGCGCCATCGTGGTCGCCGGGCCGATGTGGCCGGCGACCAGTGTGGCGTCCGCGGGCAACTCGTCCGGGGTCACGTACAACGACGCACGCTCCGCGGGGCTGATCGCATCGAGGTCGTCGTAGCCGGCCAGCAGAGAAGTATCGACGCCCTGGACGAACACGGCAGGGTGCAGCGCAGCCGCTAGCGCCATCCGCAGCGACGTCCCGGCCGTCTTCGGGATGTGGCTGAAGACCAGCGGCTTGCCTGGCTCGTACTCGCGCATCACAGCATCCCCTGCAACTCCGCCGCAGCCTGCAACTGTGCGAGCCGGATCGGTTCCTGCCCGTTCGCGAACCGCGCCGGCCCACGCCCGCCACGTGGCAGTGCGTGCACCGGCTCGTAGCGCGCCCCGGATGCGGACCTGATCACCGCGACGCCGAGCATCAGGCAGCCGGCTACGCCAGCGCCGGCCATCGCAAGGCTCACTCCCACCAAGCTGTGATGGACCGCGGCAAGCACGATACCGGCCACTACCAGCGGCGTCAGCGCGATCTCGATGACGGAGGCCTGGCCGCCGCGGTTGCGTCCCTGGAGGACAGCGATCAGCACGCGGCGGAAGTCGAGGATGCCGGCCGCGGCGAGCAGCCAGTGGGCGCATGCCGTAGCCGGCAGGAACTCGCTGCCGAACGCGAACCGGATAACCCAGTGCGTCATCAGTTCGAGAAGAGCAACGACCGCCGCGATCAACCCGGCAGACAGCAGCAGCCACCGCCGCACGAGTTGCCTCTCGGTGGCGGGATCGCGCTGCGCCACCGCGACCCTCGGCAGGATCACCATGGCGAGACAGCCGCCCAGGATGCTGGTCAGCCCGGCGAGGGCGAATGCGACCGAGTACAACCCGAGCTGCGCGCTGCCCAGCAGGGAGCCGACGAGCGTGCGGTCGATCGAGAGCCCGTCAATAGGTCCGACGCTGCCGATGTGCGTACGCCGGGCGAGCAGGAACAGTTCGTGCCCGTCGAGCTGGTCGGACAATTCCCGCGTCGGCTTCTTCAGCAGCCGCAGCCGGCTGAAGAGGACGATGAAGATACAGGTCGCTGTGACGAGGGAAAGCTGTACCGCGTCCCAACGCACGCCGGCCAGGAACGCGACGCCGAGCACCGCGGTGACGAACGCCTGCGGCAGCACCGATGTCAGCGCGATGTGGATCAGGTCCGCGCCCTCGCCGAGCATCGCCCCGGCCAGTATGCGCGACATCATCGTCTGCATCGCCATCACCAGCACGATGACCGCGAGGGTGTACTTCGTGACGCCGTGGCTGCTCTTCTCGACGATCAGGAAGTAGCCGCCCGCGATCGCTGATGGCACCAGGGCCCACCTGGTCCAGCGCATCACCAGATGCCGCAGCCCGTCGCGTGCCGTCACACCGCGTTCGGCCAACTGCTTGGTGACGGCGTTGGGCAGGCTGCCGCCAAGGGTGAGCTGCGAGGCCATCATCGCAAGCGATGCGACGAGCACGATCTGACCTCGGCCCTCGACGCCCAGCATCCGCGCGCTGAGGATGCCGGTGATCGTCGTCAGCAGCTGGGTGAGCATGCCACTGCCGACGATCATCAGCATGGCTATGCCGGCGCTGGGGTGCGTGCGCGACGTGCGCCCGGCAGCGGGCTCGGCAGGGGGCACGGCATACGAGGCCTTCGCAGGGCGGACACGCGTCTCAGTTGCGCGCATCGGCCGGCTCCAGCGTCCTCGGGTCAGTCTCGGGGGCGTCTGCAGTGCCACCCGCGGAGCACGACGTCCCCGGACTCAGCAGGTGAGTCCACCGTCTACAACGAGAATGTGGCCGGTCAGGTACGAATTCGCGGGGTCGGTGAGGAACTGCACGGCCCGCGCAACGTCGCCCGGCTCGCCCAACCGGCCGGCCGGTGTGCGGCGCACGATCTGGCCGAGCTGATCTTCGTCCAGGCCGTGGCTCATCTCGGTGCGCAGGTAGCCGGGTGCGACGCCGTTGACGACGATCCCGCGCGAGCCGAGCTCACGCGCGAGCGCGCGAGTGAACCCGTCCAGCGCCGCCTTCGTCGCGCTGTAAACAGCCAGCCCGCGATAGCCGGTGCGCCCCACGATCGAGGAGATGTTCACGATGTGCCCGCCGCCGCGCGCGAGCATGCGCCGGCTCACCAGCCGGGTGACGTAGATCGTGCCCTTGAGGTTCAGATCGATGACAGTGTCGACGTCGTCGTCCGGCACCATCGCGAGGATCCCGTCGCGCGCGACGCCGGCGTTGTTGACGAGCACGTCGATGCGTCCCCAGCGGTCGACGACCGCGTCGATGAACGCCTTGGCATCGCTGGAGGACGAGAGATCGGCCGGCGCGAACAGGAACCGATCGGGTGCCTCTGCGCTCCACTTGTCCGTCTGCTCGGTGGCCGACCGGGCGCAGGTCGCCACGAGATCGCCCGAATCGAGGTAGGACTGCACGATGCCCGCACCGAGGCCGCGGCTGCCACCCGTGACGACGACGACGCGCTCGCTCACGTCTGCCTCCTAACGATCTTGTCGCCGGCGGTGGTGACCGCGTCGACGAACTTGATGCTGCGCGGCCGCGACGCCGGCGGCAGGTCGGCGCACGCGGTGCGGATGCCGGCTTGGATGGCGTCTTGATCGGCGCCCGGCGCGGCGACCACCTCGACTGCGACGATCGCGCCGGTCATCGGGTTGGGACGTCCGTACACCCGGGCCATGTCGACGCCGGCTACTGCGCCGACCCGGTCCTCGATCGGCAGCGGGTGCACCTTCACCCCGCCGACGTTGATGACCTCGGACGTGCGGCCGCGGAAGACGATGCGGTCGCCGACGATCTCGACCAGGTCGCCGGTGGGGCGCCAGCCGTCCGGATCGACCGGTTCCTCGCCGTAGTAGCCGAGCATGCCGACGTGCGAGCGCACCCACAGCTCGCCGTCGACGATTTTCATCGCGACGTCGGCGTCGTCGCCACGATCGAGCACGTCGAGTGACAAGCCGCTCCGACCGTCCCTGACG
>DATFTS010000291.1:0-2624 GCA_035261645.1 Jatrophihabitans sp.
CGCGGCGGCAGCGCTGCCCTGGCCGCCTTGATCCGGTGCCGAATGTCGCCCCATTACATAAGTGTTCCAAATCAAGAGGATCTTGGGCAGCAGCACGCCGGTGCCTCTTTGCGGGGCGGGCCGCGAGCGGGCGCGGGCCAGTTCTCCGCAAGTTGTCCGCCCCTGCAGCCGCCACAGCGACCGGAAGCGCGGACAACTTGCCGAGGGGAGGTGCGCCCGAGCCAGGGCCAGCGAGTTGTCCGCCCGTGCAGCCGCCACAGCGGCCAGAAGCGCGGACAACTTGCCGAGGGGAGGTGCGCGCGCGACGGGCGAGGGTAGGTGCGCGCGGGCGATGGGCGGCATTGCGCGAGATCGAGTGAGTAGGTTCAGGGACATGCTGGACATCGATGCGTCCTTCCTCGCCATGCCCGCGCGGGGGCTCGCCGCGGCGGCGCTCGAGCGAGCCCAATCGCTGGGCGCCGAACACGCGGACTTTCGACTCGAACGCGTCCGGGCGAGCCAGTTGCGGCTGCGCGACGGCGCGCTCGACTCCTCTGCCGACAGCGAGGACGTCGGGCTCTCGGTGCGCGTAGTGCACGAGGGCACGTGGGGCTTCGCCAGCGGCATCACCCGCACCGCGGAGGCGGCTGCAACGCTTGCCGAGCAGGCCGTCGAGATGGCCAAGCTGAGCCGGGTGCTCAGCAACGACGCGGTGCAGCTCGCACCCGAGCAGGTCTACGCGGACGCCTCGTGGGTGTCGTCCTACGACGTCAACCCGTTCGACGTGTCCGAAGCGGAACGGCTGGGCCGCCTGCGCGAGCTGTCCGAACGGCTCCTCGCCGCCGACGGTGTCGACCACGTCGACGCGTCACTGCTGCAGGTGATCGAAAACAAGTTCTACGCCGACACAGCGGGCACGATGACGACGCAGCAGCGCGTGCGCCTGCATCCGGAGTTCACCGCCGTGCACGTCGATCGTGGCGCCGGCGCGTTCTACTCCATGCGCACCCTCGCGCCGCCGGTCGGACGTGGCTGGGAGTACCTCACCGGCACCGGCTGGGACTTCGACGCCGAGATCGGCGAGCTCCCCGAGTTGCTGCGCGAGCACGCCAAGGCTCCGAGCGTGCAGGCCGGTCGATACGACCTGGTCATCGACCCGTCCAACCTCTGGCTGACGATCCACGAGTCCATCGGGCACGCCACGGAACTAGACCGTGCCCTCGGTTACGAGGCGGCCTACGCCGGCACCAGCTTCGCGACGCTGGACAAGCTCAACACGCTGCAGTACGGCAGCAAGGTCATGAACGTGACGGGTGATCGGGTCGTCGAACACGGGCTGGCGAGCATCGGCTACGACGACGAGGGCGTCGCCGGCCAGCAGTTCGACATCATCAGAGACGGCGTGCTCGTGGGGTACCAGCTGAACCGTCAGATGGCCCAGGCGAAGGGGTTCGGCCGCTCGAACGGCTGTGCCTTCGCCGACTCTGCCGGGCACATCCCGCTGCAGCGAATGGCGAACGTCTCGCTGCAGCCGGCCCCCGACGGGCCGACCACCGAAGAGCTGATCAGCGGAGTGGAGCGCGGCATCTACATCAAGGGCGACCGGTCGTGGTCGATCGACATGCAGCGCTTCAATTTCCAGTTCACCGGCCAGCAGTTCCACCGCATCGAGGACGGCAAGCTCGTCGGCCAACTGCGCGACGTCGCCTACCAGGCCACCACGACGGACTTCTGGAACTCGATGGAAGCCGTCGGCGGCCCGTCGACGTATGTCCTCGGCGGTGCGTTCAACTGCGGGAAGGGTCAACCGGGACAGGTCGCCGCGGTTTCGCACGGTTGCCCGGCGGCCCTCTTCCGGCAGATCAACGTGCTGAACGCGAAGTCGGAGGGTGGACGATGATCCACACCGCGCAATCTGCGCCACAGGAACTGGTCGACGCGGCGCTGCGCACGTCCAGCGCCGACGGTTGCGTCGTGATCGTCGGCGAGCACAGCGAGACCAACCTGCGCTGGGCGCTGAACTCGCTCACGACGAACGGGCACATGCGCTCGCGCTCGATGACCGTCATCTCGACCTTCGACCGCGGCTCGGGCCAGGCCAGCGCCGGCGTCGTCACGCGCGCCGTCTCGTCCCTCGAAGAGGTCGACGATCTGGTGCGTGAGTCGGAGGCAGCCGGACGCGAGGCGACGCCGGCCGACGACGCGTGCCCGCTCGTCGAACCGTATCCGCACGACGACGACTGGGACGCCGATCCTGCGCGCACCTCGCACGAGGTGTTCGACGCGTTCGCGCCGGCCCTCGGCGCAGCGCTTGATCGCTGGCGCGCCGACGGCCGCCTGCTCTTCGGTTTCGCGGAGCACCAGATGACGTCGTACTTCCTCGGCACGTCCACCGGACTGCGGCGTCGCTTCGACCAGCCCGCCGGCCGACTGGAGATCAACGGCAAGACGGCGGACTTCGCCGGCTCGGCGTGGTCGGGGCTACACACCCGCGACTTCACTGACGTCGACGTCAGCGCAGTTGCTGACGCCCTCGAACAGCGGTTGGGCTGGGGCGCCAACCGAGTGGACTTGCCCGCCGGCCGGTACGAGACGATCCTGCCGCCAACCGCGGTGGCCGATCTGATGATCTACGCGTACTGGAC
>DATFTS010000292.1:0-10393 GCA_035261645.1 Jatrophihabitans sp.
GTGCTCGAAGTGCAGCGCGCCACGCTGGGCATGAAGGGCGCTGCGCGTCTGGACGAGATCCGTGCCTCGCTCGCGATCGAGGCGACAAACGCCGGCTCTGCCATCGCGCCGGCCGCGGATAACGCCGCGATCGAGAACGCCGCTGCGGCCGATGATGGCGCCGCGCTCGACAGCGGTGGCGTCGAGATGGCCAAGCCCGCGCCAGCCGGCGCCTCGACGGCCAAGAAGGCGCCGGCGAAGGCTCCAGCTGCGAAGAAGGCTGCGGGCAAGAAGGCTGCACCGGCGAAGCAGGCGGCCAAGAAGGCAGAGCCAGGCGACGCCTGACGCCGACGTCGAGCTCGATCCGCCGCAGTAGGCACCGCCACACACCTCAGACGGACGAGTCCGGCTGACAGTTCGGACACCAATACGTGCTGCGTGCCCTGGGCGGCACACCTTGCTCAGCCCGCCGGATGGGCGTGCGGCAGCGCAGACACGGCTGGCCGGCGCGCTCGTAAACCCAGTGCTGCTGGCCACGGCCCAGCAGACCGGTCGTCGACTGCTCGGGATGGTCGCGGTTGGCGCGCAGCAACCGCTGCGCAGTCCGCACGATCTCCTCGAGCGGAGCGACGTTGCGGACGGGGGTCCACGGATGCACCCGCTCGATGAACAGCACCTCCGACTTGTAGAGGTTCCCGATCCCTGCCAGATTGCGCTGGTCGAGCAGCGCCTCGCCTACCGCGACGTCCGGCTGGGCCCTCAGGTTGGCGATCGCGGCGAGCGGATCCCAGTCGGGTCCCAGCAGGTCCGGCCCCAGGTGCCCGACGAGCGCGGGCTCGTCCGCACGAGGGACAACGCGAAGATCGTGCACGCGATACCCGGTCGCCACCCACTCGGCGTTGCCGAGCAGCGCGCGGATCATGTGCTGCGGATGCCGGCGCGGCGCCGGGCCATCGGCACGGGTGACGTACCACGCCCCGTCCATGCGCAAGTGGCTGTGCACGGTCAGATCGTCATCGAGGCGGGCCAAGATGTGTTTGCCGCGCGCGAGCACCTCAGTAACCGTCCGACCGCGCAGGTCGACCGTCGCGAGCGCGGGCACCCGGAAGTCGCTGATCTTGAGCGGGCGGCCGGACAGCGCCTGATGCAGGCGCCGCGCCGTCAGCCAGACCGTGTCGCCTTCTGGCATGGCTGGTCTCGCCTCAGCCGCGCAGCCGAAGCCCGCGTGGCGTGGGACGGAACCCGGCAGCTTCCAGTGCCTCGCCCAAGGTGGACAGCGCAACCGGCACGCCGTCGGCGCGTTCGACCTGTAACTTGCCCAGCGCCCCGTCCCGCACCGCAAGGGCTAGGGCGTCGGCCGCCGGCTGCAGGGTCGCGGGGTCGTCGCTGAAGGAAAGCAGGGTCCGCCCGCCGCGCTCGACGTACAGCACGCACGCACCGTCGACCAGCACGACCAGGGCGCCGGCCTTGCGAGCCGGCTGGTGGCCCCGGCCGCCCTCAGCCGGTCGGGCTGTCTCCGGCCACGCCAACGCGGCGCCGTACGCGTTCGCCGGGTCGGATGCGGCCAGTACGAGGGCAGTCGAGCCCTCGACCCGCCGCACCTCGAGCGGACGCGCCTCGGCGCGCAGCCGATCGACAGCCCCTGGCAGCGCGAACTGCGCGGCACCGAGGCCTTCGACGAAGTAGCCCCGCCGCACGCGTCCGGCTTCCTCGGCGGCCTTCAGCACGGGATAGACCGCGGCGAAGCCGCCGGTGAAGCGCTCGGCTGAGACGGAGCCCCGGGTGAGCACGCCGTAGCGGTCGAGCATCACATCCGCTGCTGCGAGCGTCCTCCTAGTGGGATCAGGGTCGCGTGGAGTGACGGCGGACCATCGACCCGCCATGCCGGAGGGAACGGGACGCGCCGCTGCGGCGCCACCGGGTGCAGCCAGCCCCGCATAGCGTCCGTAGCGCGACCTTGGCGGCCGCGGTCGACGCGGGTGCGCCGGCCGAGCGCCGGACCCCAGCAACGCGCGGATCGGCGCGAGAGTGTCGTTGGTGAGTTCGCCGGCCCAGACCAGGTCCCATACGGCTGCGGCCACCTGGTCATCGCTGTAATCACCGCCCAGCCGGTCGGCAAGTGCCCGGAAGAAGACGGCCTCGTCAGTGCCCAGCGCGTCCCGAATGGCGAGCGGGAGCGGATCGGTGAGCTCAGCAGGCGGTGGCAACACGAGCGCCGCGATGTCGGCGGGTGCCAGCACCACCCAGCCGTCGCTACCCGAGATCGATCCGGCGCCGGCCCAAACCACTTCGCCGGCCAGTGTGAGTTCGTCCAGCAGCGCAGGCGTGTAGTCGGCCACCCGACCGGGCAGCACCAGCGTTTCCAGCGCGCTGGCAGGCACCGGCACGCCGGCGAGTTGTTCTACCGCCCGCAGCAGGCCGTCGACGCCGTGCGCCGAGCGCGCCCCGAGCCCTTGCCAGTGCGGAATGAATCGCGCCAGCGCCTGGCTGGGCACCGGCTCAACCTCTTTGCGCAGTGCCGCCAGCGACCTGCGGCGGATCGCGCGCAAGACCTCGGCGTCGCAGAACTCCGTCGCCATCCCGCCCGGCGTGAACTCGCCCTGCACGACGCGTCCAGCCGCGGCCAGCCGCGCAAGAGCGGACGCAACGACGGCCACGCCCAGCCCCAGGCGCTGCGCGACGTCGTGCGCGACGAACGGTCCGTGCGTGCGGGCATACCGCGACACCAGATCACCCAGCGGATCGCGCACCGGCTCGGTGAACGCCTCCGGGACGCCGACCGGCAACGCGGCGCCGAGTGCGTCTCGGACGCGGCCGGCGTCCTCGATCGCGAGCCAGCGCTGCTCTCCCGCGATGCGCACGCGGATCGCGCGCCGTGCCTCCTCCAACTCGGCGAGGTCGTGCGCCGTCGCACCCCGGGCGATCGCCTCGGCGGTCGTCAGGTCGCCGACCGCCCGCAGCAGGTCGTGCACCCCGTCCACCCCACGGGCCTGCCGGTCGGGAGCCAGCCGGGCCACCTCAGCTGCCACCTGGGCGATCGCGTCGGGGTCGAGCAGTTCGCGAAGATCGGTTGCGCCCAGCAGCTCGGCCAGCAGTGCGGAGTCGAGGGAAAGGGCTTGCGCCCGGCGCTCGGCCAGCGGCGCGTCGCCCTCGTAGAGGAACATGCCGACGTACCCGAACAGCAACGAGCGGGCGAACGGCGACGCGGCCGGCGTTTCAACCTCGACGAGCCGCACCCGGCGACTGCCTAGATCACGCATCAGACCCACCAGGCCGGGCACGTCGAACACGTCCTGCAGGCATTCGCGCATCGCCTCGAGCACGACGGGGAAGTCGCCGTACTCGCTCGCCACCTGTAGCAACTGGTTGGCGCGCTGCCGCTGCTGCCATAGCGGGGTACGGCGGCGCGGATCGCGCCTCGGCAGCAGTAACGAGCGGGCGGCGCACTCGCGGAACCGCGATGCGAACAGCGCGGAGTTACCGACCTCGCTGGTGACGATCGCCTCGATCTCGTCCGGGTCGAAGGCGGCGACGTCGGCTCCGGGCGGGGTCGCGTCGGTGTCCGGTAGCCGGAGGACGATGCCGTCGTCGGAGTGCATCGCCGACACCTCGAGCCCGTACCGCTCCCGCATGCGCGCGGTAATCGCCATCGACCACGGCGAGTTGACCGGCGCCCCGAACGGTGAATGGACGACGAGTCGCCAGTCGCCGAGTTCGTCACGGAACCGCTCGACGAGGATGGTCCGGTCGTCGGGCAGGTGGTTGGTGGCCTCGCGCTGCTCCTTCAGATAGGCCAGCAGGTTGTCCGCACCCCACTCGTCCAGCCCGGCGAGTCGGGCGCGCTCGAGGGCTTGTTCGGGCGGCGCGGCTGCCACCTCGCGCAGGAACGCGCCCAACGCCCGGCCGAGCTCGACCGGCCGGCCGGGGGAGTCACCCTTCCAGAACGGCATCCGTCCGACTTGGCCCGGCGCAGGCGTGACCAGGACCCGGTCATGGGTGATGTCTTCGATGCGCCATGACGACGAGCCGAGCAGGAACACGTCGCCGACCCTCGACTCGTACACCATCTCTTCGTCGAGCTCGCCGACCCGCCGGCCCGGCCCGTCGGCCCCGGCCAGGAACACCCCGAACAGGCCGCGGTCGGGAATCGTCCCGCCACTGGTGACGGCCAGACGCTGGGCGCCGCGGCGTGCGGTCAGCTCGCCGCTGACCCGGTCCCAGATGAGTCGCGGGCGCAACTCGGCGAATGCGTCGGACGGATAGCGGCCTGCCAACATGTCCAGCACGGCTTCGAGCGCGGTGCGCGGCAGCCCGGCGAACGGCGCGGCCTTGCGGACGAGTTCATCCACCTCGTCGACGGTCATGGTGTCCATCGCGACCATGGCCACGATCTGCTGGGCGAGCACATCGAGCGGATTGCGCGGATAGCGCATCGCTTCGATGGCGCCCTCGCGCATTCGCTCGGCCACCACCGCACATTCGACGAGGTCACCCCGGAACTTGGGGAAGATCACCCCGCGCGAGGCCGCGCCCACCTGGTGACCGGCCCGCCCCACACGCTGCAGTCCGGACGCCACGGACGGGGGCGACTCGACCTGTACTACGAGGTCGACGGCGCCCATGTCGATGCCGAGCTCGAGTGAGGACGTCGCCACCACGGCGGGTAACCGGCCTGCTTTCAGCTCCTCCTCGACCAGCATTCGCTGCTCGCGAGACACCGACCCGTGATGCGCGCGGGCAACCACGACGTCCCCGCTCGGATGGGCCGAACCGCTTTGGCCCATGAGCTGCGCGGGAGAGGCGCCCTCCTCGAGAAGCAGCCCGGCCCGCTCGCTGGCCAACTCGTTCAGCCGCGCCGTCAGCCGCTCCGCCAAGCGTCGCGAGTTGGCGAACACGATGGTCGAGCGGTGCGACTGCACGAGGTCGAGCACTCGTTCCTCGACGTGCGGCCAGATGGACGCCCGCCGCTCCGCACCGGCCGCGGCGCCACTGAGATCCCCGTTCGGTTCGCCGATGGCTGACATGTCCTCGACGGGCACCACCACGTCGAGCTCCACAACCTTCCGCGCCGGTGGCTGCACCACCGTCACGTGCCTGCCGCCGGCAAGGAAGCTCGCCACCTCGTCGACCGGCCGGACGGTGGCCGAAAGGCCGATGCGCTGCGCAGGATGCTCGAGCAACGCGTCCAGCCGTTCCAACGACACGGCGAGATGGGCGCCGCGCTTGGTGGAGCAGACTGCATGCACCTCGTCGATGATCACCGTGTCGACGCCGCGCAGCGCCTCTCGGGCCGAGGAAGTCAGCAGCAGGAACAGCGACTCCGGCGTCGTGATCAGGATGTCCGGCGGGCGCCTCGCGAACTGGCGTCGTTCGTCTGCGGGTGTGTCGCCGGAACGGATCCCCACCGTGATGTCCGGCTGCGGCAGCCCCAGCCTCGAAGCGGCCTGGCGGATACCAGCCAGCGGCGCGCGCAGGTTGCGCTCCACGTCGACGGCGAGGGCCTTCAGCGGACTCACATAGAGCACCCGGCAGCGCCGCAGGGGGTCATCCGGCGCCGGCTCGCAGGCCAGCCGGTCGAGCGCGGAGAGGAATGCGGCGAGGGTCTTGCCAGAACCGGTCGGTGCCACGACGAGGGTGTTGTCCCGGCGCGCGATCGAATCCCAGGCGCCCACCTGGGCCGGCGTCGGCGCGGCGAAGGCAGCGTCGAGCCAAGCTTGGGTGGCAAGGGAGAACTGCGGCACATGTCCAGTGTGCCTGCGGGCTACGACAGAAGTTGTTCTCCCGGTCCCTCGCCCGGCGCATCGGGGCGGACGGACGCTTCCCGGAATGCGTTCTGCAGGGTTCGGACACCAGCCCGCATCGGCTCGGCGTCCTCGCCCAGGTCGTCCTGCACCGCTGCGACGAGCCCGGCGAGGGCGGTGATGAGGCGCCGGGCGTCGGGCAGGTCGAGGTCCGGCTCCTGCCCCGGATGCAGTCCCAGCTTCTCCGCCGCGGCGGCCATCAACACCTGCGCCGCCCGGCCGATGACGTCCGCCGCCGGCAGCGCCGCCACGTCCTCAGTGGACGCGTCCAAGATCTCGAACCCGTGCGGCGGCAATGGGATCCCGTCGGTCGGGTGCGCAGGCACCGAACTGCCGGGAATTCCCGACCGGCCAGACGCGTTCGAGCCTTCAGCAAGGTTTGGGGTCTGCGCAGCCACGCTGTTACCCTGTCACTGCGACCAGCCTCCGCGCACAGCGGGGGTGTGCAAGCGGAAGCCATGAGCCTCCCACCCGTCCGCCCGAACGAGGGCGAGCCGGGTCCGGTCCCGGCGTCCGGCTACGGCCGGCGCGTCGGCGTCGCCCCCGGGCGGCATGGACCGGTCGGAACCACGGCCCCGTGCGCACACGCGCAGCGGGGCCGTCGTCATGTGAACAGGCACGGACGGGCCCACTCGCATAACACGACAAACGACCGTAGGAGGTCCCATCAGTTCCGAACCAAGGATCAACGACCGGATCCGCGTTCCTGAAGTACGCCTGGTCGGCCCGGAAGGCGAGCAGGTCGGCATCGTGCCGATCGGCAAGGCCCTTGAACTCGCCGCCGAATCAGATCTGGATCTCGTCGAGGTCGCACCGATGGCCCGCCCGCCCGTCTGCAAGCTCATGGACTACGGCAAGTTCAAGTACGAGAGCGCGCAGAAGGCGCGTGAGGCCCGGCGCAACCAGGCTCTCACCGTCATCAAAGAGATGAAGCTGCGTCCGAAGATCGACTCGCACGACTACGAGACCAAGAAGGGTCACGTCGAGCGGTTCCTGCGGGCCGGCGACAAGGTAAAGGTCACGATCATGTTCCGCGGACGCGAGCAGTCCCGGCCCGAGCTGGGCTTCCGGCTGCTGCAGCGCCTCGCGGAGGACATCGGTGAACTCGGCTTCGTTGAGTCCTCACCCAAGCAGGACGGTCGCAACATGGTCATGGTCGTCGCACCGCACCGGTCCGCAAAAGCCAGCCGGGTGCAGAGGGTCAGCAATCCGCGGCCCGACGCAACCGAATAACCCGGGCAACCGAATAACCCGAAGGAACTACCACCCGATGCCGAAGAACAAGACGCACAGCGGCGCGAAGAAGCGCGTGAAGATCACCGGGCGTGGCAAGCTGCTCACCCAGCACTCCGGCATGCGCCACAACCTCGAGCACAAGCCGTCGACGTTGACCCGTCGCCTTGCCGGCTACAAAGAGGTGTCGCCAGCCGACGCTCGGCGGCTGAAGAAGCTGCTCGGCCTCTGATCCCGTAGGACTCCCGCCGCCGAACCCAACGGCGGCCCGAACACAAGGACCAAAACCGTGGCACGCGTCAAGCGGGCAGTGAACGCCCACAAGAAGCGCCGGAGCACCCTCGAAGCCGCGTCTGGCTACCGTGGCCAGCGCTCGCGGCTATACCGCAAGGCCAAGGAGCAGTTGCTGCACTCGGCCACCTATCAGTACCGCGACCGCAAGGACCGCAAGGGCGATTTCCGCCAGCTGTGGATCACCCGCATCAACGCGGCGGCCCGCGCGAATGACATGACCTACAACCGCTTCATCCAGGGCCTGCGCCTGGCCGGCGTCACGGTCGACCGCAAGGTGCTGGCCGATCTCGCCGTGAGCGACGCGCCGGCCTTCGCCGCGCTCGTCGAGGTCGCCCGCGCGGCGGTGGCTGCCGAAGGCATCGGCGGCGCGTCGGCTCAGTCGCCGGCTGCCTGAATCGGCGTTGCTCTCGAGCAACAACGCCCGGCTCGCTGCCGCCCGACGTCTCATTCGACGATCGGCGCGCCGCGAGTCCGGGCGTTTTCTCGTGGAAGGCGCGCAGGCGGTCCGAGAGGCGCTGGCGGCCGAGGCGGTACTCGAGCTGTTCGCAACGCCCGAGGCTGTGCAGCGATATCCGGAACTCACCCGTGGCGCTTCAGAGATCTCCGCAAAGGACGCCGCTGCGCTGTCGGAGACCGTGACGCCGCAGGGCCTGGTCGCCGTTTGCCGGCTGCCGCAGCCGAGTTTGGCCGAGCTGGCCGCCCGTTCGCCGCGGCTCTTGGCGGTGCTCGTCGAGCCCAACGACCCGGGAAACGTGGGGACCATCATCCGCACAGCTGATGCGGCCGGTGCCGACGCTGTTGTCATCGACGGTGGCGTCGATGCCCAAAACGGCAAGGCCGTGCGTGCGAGCGCGGGCAGCCTGTTCCACCTGCCGATCGTCGAGGCGCCCACATCGCAGGTGCTCGACCTTCCGGGCATCACGACATTCGCTGCCACTGGCGCAGGCACGACCGACCTCGACGACCTCGCAGCGGGGCAGGCACTCGCCGGCCCCTCAGCATGGCTGTTCGGCACGGAGGCACACGGCCTCCCGCAGGACCTGCTCGAGGCTGCCACCCACACCGTCCGGATCCCTATCTACGGACGGGCGGAGAGCCTCAACCTGGCAGCTGCCGCGGCAGTATGCCTGTACGCCAGCGCGCGGGCGCAGCGAGCTTCCTCGGGCGGATAAACTCGCAAGCATGGCCGCGCAGCCCCACGCCCCGACCGGTGGCGGGATGTTCGCCGCGCGGCTGGCGGCCGCCCTTCCCGCGCGTCACTGACAAACACCGGCGCGCGTCCCATGTAGCCCGGGCGGCGCACCGCCCCGACGAAAGATCACTGACGCATGCCCACCGAATCGTTCGACCCGGTCGAGGTCGCCGCGCTAGCGCCGGACGCGATCGAGGCCGACGTCTCCGCCGCGCTCGCGGCCTTCGACGCCGCCCGCGATCTCGACGAGCTGAAAGCCGCACGCATCGCGCATCTCGGCGATCGGGCACCAATCGCACTGGCCAACCGTGAGATCGGCGCCCTCCCGCCTGCTGCGCGCGCCGCGGCCGGGAAGCGAGTCGTCGATGCCCGCGGCCGGGTCACCCGCGCACACGCCGAGCGCGAGCAGCAGCTTGCGGCGGCCCGGGACGCACGCGTCCTGATCGAGGAAGCCGTGGACGTCACGCTGCCGACCGACCGGGCTCGCATCGGCGCCCGCCATCCGCTCACCACCGTGCAGGAGCGGATCTGCGACGTCTTCGTGGCCATGGGCTGGGAGGTAGCCGAAGGCCCCGAGGCAGAAGCCTCGTGGTTCAACTTCGACGCCCTGAACACGCCGCCCGAGCACCCTTCGCGCGAACTCAGCGACACCTTCTACGTGGGATCGCCCGACTCCGGTGTCGTGCTGCGGACCCAGACCTCGCCGGTGCAGATCCGCACCATGCTCGAGCGCCGGCCGCCGATCTACATCGTCTGCCCCGGCAAGGTGTTCCGCACCGACGAGCTCGATGCCACACACACGCCGGTGTTCCATCAGATCGAAGGCCTGGCCGTCGACGAGGGCCTGACGATGGCCCACCTCAAGGGCACGCTCGACCACATGGCCGAGTCGATCTTCGGCCCGGGCATCGCCACTCGGTTGCGGCCCCACTTCTTCCCGTTCACAGAGCCGAGCGCCGAGATGGATCTTGTGTGCCCGGTGTGCCGCGGGGATTCGGTCGGCAATCCGGAACTCGCGTGCCGCGCGTGTGGCAGCGAGGGGTGGATCGAGTGGGGTGGCTGCGGCATGGTCGATCCGCGCGTCCTCGTCGCGTGCGGCATCGACCCCGATCGCTACAGCGGCTTCGCGTTCGGTATGGGCATCGAACGCACGCTCATGTTCCGCAACGGCGTCTCGGACATGCGGGACATCGTCGAGGGCGACGTCCGGTTCACTGCGGCGTTCGGCATGGAGGCGTGATGAGCACGCGGACGAACCCCGGGTGGCAGCGGTGAGGGCGCCGATCAGCTGGCTCGGCGAGCACGTCGATCTGCCACCGGGCATGACTCCGCGCGAAGTCGCCGATGCGATCATTCGCATCGGGATGGAGGTCGAGTCCGTCGAGGTCGGTTCGGAGGGGCTGTCCGGGCCGATCGTGGTCGGCCGTGTCCTTTCCTGCGTGGACGAGCCGCAGAAGAACGGCAAGACCATCCGCTGGTGCCAGGTCGATGTCGGCGACGACGAGCCGCGCGGGATCGTCTGCGGCGCACACAACTTCGCGGCAGGAGATCTCGTCGTCGTCGCGCTCCCCGGTGGTGTCCTGCCGGGCGGGTTCGCGATCTCCGCCCGCAAGACGTACGGGCACATCTCCGACGGCATGATCTGCTCAGCCCGCGAGCTCGCCATCGGCGACGACCACACGGGCATAATCGTGCTGCCGCCGGAGTCGGCCAAGCCGGGGGAGGACCCGCTGGCGCTGCTCGGCATGCATGACGCGGTGCTCGACATCGCAGTGACGACCGATCGCGGCTACTGCCTGTCGATCCGCGGGCTGGCCCGCGAGACCGCCGCCGCGCTCGACCGGCCCTTCAAAGACGTCGTGGCGCCCGTTCCGGATCCGGACGGGCGGGCGTA
>DATFTS010000293.1:0-2865 GCA_035261645.1 Jatrophihabitans sp.
GCCTTCGGCCGCGCTCCCGCCAACGCGCCCGCCTGGCTGCAGTGGATGCCCCGATACTCCGCCAGTGATGTCCAGTCACTCGATCTGGCCTTCCGTCAGCGCGTGGAGTCCGTGCAGTCGGTCGATCGGATGATCGAGGAACTGGAGCGCGAGCTCATCAAGACCGGTGAACTGCGCAACACCTACTTCGTGTTCAGCTCCGACAACGGCTTGCACCTTGGTGAGCACCGGATGCTGGCCGGCAAGACCACGGCGTTCGACACCGACATCAAGGTGCCGGTGATCGTGGCCGGTCCGGGAGTGCCCGCGGGCTCGACGGTCTCCGCGATGGCGTCGAGCATCGATCTGGCTCCGACGTTCCTGCAGATCGCCGGCGCGAGGCCCACCGACCGGCCGGACGGAGTGAGTCTGTTGTCGCTCTTGCACGGCGCCCGACGGCCACCGAACTGGCAGAGCGCGATATTGGTCGAACATCATGGGCCGGCGTTCACTCCGTCGGATCCGGACCAGCAGCCATCACGGTCCGGCAATCCGCCGAGCTATGAGGCGGTGCGCACTGCCGACTTTCTGTATGTCGAATACGCCACCGGCGATCGCGAGTACTACGACCTGCGGCACGACCCGCAGGAGATGAACAACATCGAGTCGAAGCTGACTGCGGCGCGGTTGATGTCGCTGCATCAGATGCTGACGGCGCTCGAGGCCTGCCACGGCGCCTCGGCGTGCCAGGCCGCAGCCGCCGCGAGCGCGTAGCCCGCGGCGCTAGCTGCGTCCGCCGTAGAATTTGACCGACCGGCTGTGAGTGCCGCCGGCAGCTCCACCCATGGCTAGCAAGGTGTCCGTCCGGAACAGAGCAAGTCCACGTCGACGCCCTCGCGTTGCGCTCGGGGTCGTCGCAATGCTTGCGGCCGTTTCACCGTCGGTGTCCGGGTGCACGGCAAGTAGCCCCAAGCCGCCCGTGCTCCTTACGGTGCCGAGGACGGGCGAGGTGACGTTCTACGTATCGCTGCCCGCCTCGACGGTCCGGCTCGACGCGGCCGCAGCCGCCGCAGCAACGCCGGGGTCGTCGAGCTACCGCCACTTCAGCTCGCTTGCGAGTGCCGCGCGCCAGTTCGGTGCCACGGACTCGCAGATCAACACCGTCGCCAAATCGGTGCGCACCCTCGGTTTGCAGTTCGCGGCCGACCCGACACGGTTGTTCGCGCGTGTGACGGGCTCGACTCAGCAGTGGCAGAAAGCCTTGGGAAGCCCGCTCAGCCGGGTGGCTGCCACCGCGGCGAATCCCTTCATCAGCTACGGTCTCCCGGGCCGGCTGCCGGCGGCGCTGCACCCCACCGGCACCGCTCTGCTGCTGCCGAAGACAGAGGTGTACGACCCCGCCGCAGAGGGACGCCATCCGGGCAAGAGTCCGACGACGGCCGGCGGATCGGCCGTCAACTCCGGCCACACGACGGCGGCCACGCCTTGGCCACGCAACAACGGCAGCCCCTTTACCGCAGGGTGCTCGGCCGCGCCGCTCCAACAGGGTCTGGTCTACACAGAACACCAGGTGCAGACCGCATACGGCATCGACCAGCTGCGGGCAAAGGTGGCGGGCACGCCGGTGATCACGGTCCTCGATCTCGGGGGCGGCTGGCTGCCGAGCGACCTCCAGCGGGCGGGCCAATGCTTCGGGTACTCCCCACCGCACGTCGACCAGGGGCAGGGCGACGGCGTCGCCACTGCCATCGGAAACGCCGACCCAGAAACATCTCTTGATCTGCAGACCGTGGCGGCGACGGCCCCGATGGCACAGTTGCGGCTCGTCCAAAGTACGGCCGGCGAGAGCGGCTTCCTCGATGCGTTCAGCCGGGCCCTGAGTGGCCGGAACAGCGTCCCTGACGTCGTCTCGCTGTCCTACGGCGGGTGTGCGATCGAGGAGAACACAGCCGCCCCGGCCTTCACGTCCGTCGTCAATGCCGTGCTGGCCATGGCGGCGCTCACCGGCGTGTCGTCCTTCGTCGCAGCTGGCGACTCCGGATCGACCACCTGCGGGGCGAGCCTTGGCGAGACCACGTTGTCCTATCCGGCGGTGTCACCGTTCGTGACTGCAGTGGGCGGCACCCGGCTGAACCTCGGCAAGGGCAACGCGCGCGTCTCCGAGACCGTATGGAACGACTCGGCGTTCGGGCAAAGCGCGGCAGGGGGAGGGGCGCCGAGCCACCGGGAACCTCGACCCGCGTACCAGGACGGCGTAGTTCCACAGAATCACCGTGCAGTCCCCGACGTCAGTGCGCTCGCCGATATCGTGCCCGGCTGGCCGGACGTCACCGATGGCACCTTGCAGCCCGTCGGCGGAACGAGCGGTTCCACACCTCTGACCGCGGCGGCCACCGCACTGGTCGACGCGTCGGAGCGCGCGGCGGGCCGCCCCCGGGTCGGGTTGGCGAACGGATGGTTCTATCAGGCGGCGGCAACAAGACCGGGGACGTTCTTCGACGTCACGACCGGCAACAACGACCTGGCCGGCGTCGGATGCTGCCAGGCGAGCGCCGGCTACGACACCGCAAGCGGCCTCGGTGTGCCGAATTGGGCCGTCCTGCCTGGCGCACTGCCCAAGGCGGGCTGAGTTCCCCGCCGCCCGCAACCGATCGCTGGCACTCGACTCGTGGCCCCGACGATGCCGCTTGCGGTTCGGCAATTCACCCGCCGACCCCGGTCATAGGTAGCTGCAATGCGACACGAGACCCTGATCGCAAGGGTGGATGTCGTGTTGCGGTGTGTGATCGTCGATGACAACGTCCTGTTCCTCGACGCCGCCGCCACGCTGCTCGAGCGCCAGGGAGTCTCGATCACAGGCGTTGCGACCAGCACGGCGCAGGCCGT
>DATFTS010000294.1:0-1607 GCA_035261645.1 Jatrophihabitans sp.
GTGCCCGTCTACGAGATCTTCGCCGAGGACTGCTACCGCTTCGAGTGGCTGCTCGGCCCGCTGTTGCAGCGACCGATCCAGGTGATCGACATCGGTGGCCACGTGGGCACCTTCGCCTGCCGGTTGACGCAGTTGCACCCGCAGGCGTCGGTGCTCAGCTTCGAGCCGTCGGCGACCTCGGCAAGCTATCTGCGACGCAACGCTGAGCACAACGGTGTCGCCGGACGGGTGACGGTGCTCGAGCGCGCGTTGGCGGCGGCGAGCGGACGGGCGATGTTCCATGACAACGGTGGCGGTAGCGGGCTGAACGGGCTGGCCGCTGCTGGGCATGCGTCCGGCCCAGAGACCGAGGTCGAGACGATCGCGTTCGACGAGGCCGTGGCGTCGGCGCCGGCCCCCGTGGACGTCGTCAAGATCGACTGTGAAGGCGGCGAGTACGAGCTCGTGCTGGGTTCGTCGCCGAGCAGCTGGCAGACGGTGCAGCGTGTCGTGATCGAGTTTCACCCCGTGGCGGGGCACGGCTGGCCGGAGCTGCGTGACTTCTTCGCGCAGGTGGGGCTGATCGAGCAGGACAAGGTGACGTGGCAGGGCTACGGCTGCGTGTGGCTGTCCCGCGAGCCGCTGCCTGCTTTCCGCCGCTAGCTCGTGGTCCGCCTGCCGCCGCGACTGCGGCCGTTGTTCCCGCACCTCAAACCGGCATACGTCGGTGCAACTGGTGCCGTCGCCCCCGTGCTACAGCGGGTGAGCCGCACCCGAGGCGGCTGGTTGCCGACCGGAGTGGTGCCGAGCCTCGACGCTGCGGCACGTAGCTGCGGCGGTCGCTGTGTCGTCGCGCGTGGGCCGGAGGTGATCGCTCGAGGCAGCATCGAAGGGCGTCCGCCCAACATGCCGCTGAGCGACACCGGCGACGGCGAGACGCTCGGCAGAGTCGCAGTGGCCGAGCTGCCGAACGGGCGGGTGCTGGGACCCCATCGCGCGGTGGTCACCGGCAACAACGAGCTGGTCAACGAGGTCAGCTGGTACTTCGGCACCCGTCGACCGCGGCAGCATCCGGTGTTCTTGAACCCCTTTCCACCGGCGCCGCTGCACGTGCCGGGACGGCTCGGGGTGCTGGCCGCGCGGGGCGACGGCAACTACTACCACTTCTTGATGGACGTGCTCACGAAGGTCGGCGTGCTGGAGCAGGCGCCGGACATCGCGCCGCCCGATCGGTGGTACGTGCCGGCGCAGACCCGGTTCCAGCAAGAACTGTTGGAGCTGTTCGGCATCGGCCCGGACGAGCGCATCGACTCCGCTCAGCACCCGCATGTGCAGGCCGAGTTGCTGGTGGTGCCGGGGCCCCCGGCGATGACGGAGAAGAACCCGCCGTGGGCCGTCGAGTTCCTGCGCGGCAAGCTGCTTGCGCACGTTGACCTGTCCGGCCCGCGCCGGCCGATCTATGTCACTCGCGGCCCGTCGACCAACAACCGTTCGATCGTGAACGAGGCGGAGCTGCTTCGACTGCTCGACGATCGCGGCTTCGTGTCCGTCGACCCCGGGCAGTTGTCGGTGAAGGAGCAGATTCGCGCGTTCGGGACCGCATCGGTGATCGTTGCCCCGCACGGCGC
>DATFTS010000295.1:0-5498 GCA_035261645.1 Jatrophihabitans sp.
CCGGCGAACAGCCCGGGTCGTCCCGCTGGCGCAGCCGCTACCAGGCCTGGCTGGACTGGTTCGCCGCGGCCGGAGTGGCCGCCATCGGCATGGGAATGATCACACTCTGGCGCAGCGACGGTGAAGATCCGCTGCTGGTTATCGAGGACGTGCCGCAGCCGATGGAGCAGCCCATCGGCGCACATCTGCCCGAGTGGCACGCGCGGCAGCGATGGCTCGCCGGCTGCGGCGACGCCGAGCTGCTTGCGTCCCGGCTTGCGCCGGTTGCCGGGCTTGTGCGCCATCACGCGGAACTGCTCGGCGATGACGGCTGGGCGCCGGCGCGCACGACCCTGCGGCAGAGCTTCGGGATGCGGTGGGAGCTCGAGACTGACGATGCGATTTCCGCACTGGTCGCGGGCTGCGCGGCCGGCGCGCCGTTGGAGACCCCCGTGCGCCTACTGGCCGACGCGGTGGGTCGGCCGGTCGATGAGGTGGCGCAGGCCGTCCTGCCCGTGGTGCGCGACCTCGTCGGACGCGGGTTCCTCGTGCCGGCCGATCTGGCGCCCGGGGCCCTCGCACGGTGAGGGCACTGGTCCAGCGGGTCTCCAGCGCGTCGGTCGAGGTGAATGGCGCGACGGTCGGCGCGATCGGCGTCGGGCTGCTGGTCTTCCTCGGCGTGACCCACGACGACACGTCCGAGCACGCGGTGGCGCTCGCCGGGAAGGTTCACGGGCTGCGGGTTCTGCGTGAGGAGCGCAGCCTGGCCGACATGCCGGAGGCGGCCGCGCTCGTGGTGAGCCAATTCACGCTGTACGGAGACGCCCGTAAGGGCCGCCGGCCGACCTGGGTCGCGGCAGCGCCAGGAGCGGTCGCAGCGCCGCTCGTCGAGGCGTTTGTCGCCGCCCTGCGGAAGCTGAGCACGCACGTAGAGACAGGCGTTTTCGGGGCAGACATGCGGGTACATCTCGTTAATGACGGGCCCGTTACGCTCCTGCTCGAACGCTGAGCTGTTTCTGAGCATCGCGTCCCGACGGCATCGCTGAGGGAACACAGGACCCGGGTCAATACGTTGACCAAGTGAACCCGAACGCGCCCGCCGACGAAGGACTTGGTAAGCGCGGTCGGCCCGCAAGCAACGTCATCTCAGCCAAGGTGGTCTTCTCAATCGTGACTACGTCCCGCAACGCACCGTCCAGCTCCACGGCCCGCCGCGGAGCAGCGTCGCGCGCGTCGTCGGCCGAGCCGCGGGTCACTGCCCGCGGCCACCGCAGTGCGCGCAGCGCTGCTTCCGCCTCGCCTGCCGTCACGCCCACCCAGGCCAAGAAGCCGACGAGCCGTTCGCCGCGCACCGCGCGCCACGGCGCAGGTCCGGCGACCGAGTCGAAGGTGAGCACGGCGACGCAGGCCGTCAACGTCGAGACCGAAGTCGAGACCCTCGACGACACCGCGGTCGAGGCGACTGAGGTCGAGGTCGAGGCGACGAGCATCGCCGAGGAGACCTCGGCGTTCTCCGGCCCCGATCTCGACGAGGCGGCCACGTCGGCCGACCTGGTGCGCGTATATCTGAACGAAATCGGCAAGGTGGCACTGCTGACGGCAGCCGACGAGGTCGAGCTCGCCAAGCGCATCGAGGCAGGCCTTTACGCCAGCCACCTGCTGACCTCACGCAACGACTTCAGCGCGGCCCGCAAGCGGGACCTTCGCGCGATCGTCATCGACGGCGAGCGCGCCAAGGACCACCTGCTGCGCGCGAACCTGCGCCTGGTCGTCTCGCTGGCGAAGCGCTACACCGGCCACGGCATGCCGTTCCTGGATCTGATCCAAGAGGGCAACCTCGGCCTGATCCGCGCTGTCGAGAAGTTCGACTACACCAAGGGCTTCAAGTTCTCGACCTACGCCACCTGGTGGATCCGGCAGGCGATCAGCCGCGCGATGGCTGACCAGTCGCGCACGATCCGGCTGCCAGTCCACCTGGTCGAGCAGGTCAACAAGCTGCAGCGGATCCGCCGGGAGCTGAACCAGGAGCTGGGCCGCGAGGCGAACCACGCGGAGCTGGCCCACGAGCTGGACATCACCGAGGAGCGGGTGCGGGAGCTCATTGACCTGTCGCGCGACTTGGTGAGCCTGGATCAGACCGTAGGCACCGACGACGACGCCTCACTGGGCGACTTCATCGCGGATGAGCGGACCTCGTCCGCGGCGGAGACGATGGTCGAGAGCGGCCTGATGCGCGCGCAGCTGCAGGGTGTGCTGGACTCGCTCGACGCCCGGGAAGCGGCAGTGGTGCGGATGCGCTACGGCCTCGACGGCGGCCAGCCCAAGACGCTGGACGAGATCGGTCGCGCGTTCAAGCTGTCCCGCGAGAGGATCCGTCAGATCGAGCGCGAGACGATGGCCAAGCTGCGCCACCCCTCGCGGTCGCAGATCTTGCGCGACTACCTGGACTGATCCGGGAGGCTGGGCTGATCCGGGAAGGCCGCCGGCAGCCGCTGGCGGTGGCCGTCCGGCACAATTGCTGAAGGCGACAACAGCAAGTTTGCGCCGGAGAGGCGGCTGGCCGTGAGCCACCACAGCGACCTGATCGACACCACGGAGATGTATCTCCGGACGATCTACGAACTCGAGGAAGAGGGCGTCGTCCCACTTCGCGCCCGTATCGCAGAGCGTCTCGGGCAGAGCGGGCCGACGGTGAGCCAGACAGTCGCTCGGATGCAGCGCGATGGGCTGCTGCACGTGGCCGATGATCGTCACCTGGAGCTGACCGAGGACGGGCGGCACGAGGCGATCGGCGTGATGCGCAAGCACCGGCTCGCCGAGCGGCTGCTGCACGACGTGATCGGCCTGGAGTGGGAGGACCTGCACATCGAGGCGTGCCGCTGGGAGCACGTGATGAGCGAGAAGGTCGAGCGACGCATCCTTGCCCTTCTGGAGAAGCCACTCGTCTGCCCGCACGGCAACCCGATCCCGGGCCTCGAGCAGCTCGGCCTGCCCTTCGCGACGGACCAGAGCGAGCCGCTGCGCAGCCTGTCGGACGCGGCGGGGGGCCCGCAGACCGATGTGATCATCAGCCGGATCAGCGAACAGCTGCAGCCAGACGCCGACCTCATGCACCGGATGGACAAGGCCGGCATGCGGCCCGGCCACCGCGTATCGGTGACCCGCGGTGCCAAGGGCGTCGAAATCTGCGCCGACGGCGGCGAGCGGACATTCTTCGACCGCGTGGTCGCCGACCACGTCTTCGTCCGGGCCGTCTGAGCCGGGCCTGCGCAGCTGGCCTGAGTAGACTGCCTCTCGCGAGCCACCGAAGCCTCGCCGCGGTGCGCCCACAGCGACCGCCTCCCGACCGAGCCGAGAGGATTGCGGTGGCTTACGACCCACAGGGCTTCCTGAAGCATCCCCGCGTAGACACCCCGAAGCGGCCCGCCGCTGAGCGGGTGCGCGACTGGCGGCCGATCTACCTGCGTCCCAAGGACGAGGTGGTCAGCGAGCAAGCCAGCCGCTGCATGGACTGCGGAGTCGCCTTCTGTCACAGCGGATGCCCGCTGGGCAACCTCATCCCGGAGTGGAACGAGTTCGTGGCCCGCGGCGACTGGGCAACCGGGAGTGAACGCCTGCACGCGACCAACAACTTCCCTGAGTTCACCGGCTGGATCTGTCCGGCGCCGTGCGAAGCGGCATGCGTGCTCGCACTCAACACCGACCCGGTGACGATCAAGCAGGTGGAGGTGTCGATCGTCGAGCGGGCCTTCGATGACGGGCTGGTGGCGCCGCAGCCGCCCGCCGAGCGCACCGGCGCCACGGTGGCCGTGGTCGGGTCCGGCCCGGCCGGGCTGGCAGCCGCGCAGCAGTTGACCCGCGCCGGCCACGCCGTGACCGTGTTCGAGCGTGACGATCGCCTCGGCGGCCTGCTGCGCTACGGCATCCCCGACTTCAAGATGCCGAAGGACATCATCGATCGACGTGTCGAGCAGATGCGTGTGGAAGGCACCACCTTTCAGGTAAACACCGAGATCGGCCGCGAGGACGTCGCCCGGTTGCGTGCCGAGTTCGACGCGGTGGTCCTGGCCGTGGGTGCCCTGGCACCCCGGGAGCTGACTACGCCTGGCCGCGAGCGTGCCGGCATCCATCAGGCGATGGAGTACCTGCCACAGGGCAATCGTGTGCAGGCGGGCGACATCGAAGCGCCGTCGATCGACGCGCGCGGCAAACACGTGATCATCGTGGGCGGCGGGGACACCGCAGCCGACTGCCTCGGCACCGCCAACCGGCAGGGCGCGCTCTCGGTGACCGTCCTGGACCACAACCCGCGTCCGGCGCCGCGCCCCGGCCTGGTGAACCCGGTGTGGCCTTCGGCGCCGAGCAACCGTGGCGTCTCGCCGGCGCACGACGAGGGCGTGCACGAGGCGTGGGCGCGCGAGGTGGTCGCCTTCGTCGGTGACGACAGCGGCCACGTGCGTGCCGTGGTGGTCGACGAGGTCGAGATCGTCCGGGTCGACGGGCGGCGCGAGTTCCGCCCCGTCCCGGACTCGCGAACGGAGCTTCCGGCTGACCTGATTCTGCTCGCAGCCGGCTTCGTGGGCACCGACGTGCCGGACCTGCTCGACGCACTCGGTGTCGAGCAGGCACGGGTTGACCCGGTGCAGGACCGCGGCACAGTCGGGATCGACGACAGTTGGCAGACCTCCGCCGAAGGGGTGTACGCCTGCGGCGACGCAACGCGGGGCGCATCGCTGGTCGTGTGGGCGATCGCCGAAGGACGTGCCTGCGCGGCCGCCGTCGACGATGCCCTGACCGGAGTCAGCGAGTTGCCGCAACCAGTGCGCCCGCACGCCGCCGCACTGTGACACAGCGTCTGACAACCGCGTCGCCTCACGCGCTGCGCTTGCGCAGCCGCGGCATCTGGCGTGGATCGACGCCGTGCGCCAACGCGGCGAGCAGGATGTCGGCCGCGCTGTAGTCGGGGTCGCTCTCGATCGCACGCTCCGCGGCGATACCGGCCAGGGTGCCATCGCCGGCCCGCCACGACGCCCAACCGAACAGGAACAGCGCAGGTGCGCTGTGCGGGCTTGGCAGCCGCCGGCCCAGTTCGCGCCAGAGCGGGCGCCCGTCGATGCGGCCGGTGTCGATTGCCACCCACAACGGATCGCGAACGGAGATCAAACCGAGCCCCGCCCCTAACCGCGCGAGCTCCTGCTCGGTGACTCCTCGCCAGTCGGTCTGCTGCGAGTTGCGGGCTGCGGCAAACAGCGCGCGTTTCACCGCGCGCACCCGCGTGCCGGTCGGCATCTCGGCCCCATCGCCGACCAATACCTGCTTTGCGGCCACGATCTGCTCCATGCGGCCGCCCCCGTTGGATGCCGCAATCGGCTCCAGTAGCGCCTCGACAGCCGCGCGATCCGGCAGGGCGACGATGCCGTCATAGGTAGCGGCGGCGGTGAAGGGCGACGGATCTGCCGGCAATTCCCTGCCTTCAAGGGGACAGCAGTCCGGTGACCAGCAGTCGAGCGACCACCAAC
>DATFTS010000296.1:0-5080 GCA_035261645.1 Jatrophihabitans sp.
CCGAACGCGAGGTGTGGAAACCGGACCACACCACCGGAGAGCGGGAACATCGTCCCCAATTCGGCGTACACCAAGCCGATGAACAAGATCATCACCGCGGCGATGACCCAGGACAGGATCGCCGCCGGGCCGGCCAGTTGCGCGGCGGTCAGGGCGCCGAACAGCCAGCCGGAGCCGATGATGGAACCGACGCTTGCGAACAGCAACCCGACGACGCCGATGTCGCGGCGCATCTTGACGTGCTCGGGCTGCGCGCCGCGCGCCGTCCGGGTGCGGGTGGTGGACCGGGTCGTGGTTGACATCAGTGATCACTCCTTGCACTTTGTTGGCCACATACCCGGCTCTGGCGGTGACGAAACGGGCGGCGGGACTGTCAGCGGTCGCACGTAGGCTGGATTGGCGATGAATCAGCCTTCCGACGCCAGCTTGGACACCTTGTTCGCGCTACCCGACGAGGGGGAGCAGCCGGCCCGTCCGCGCACCCGGCTCGCCGTCGATCCGGCCACCCTGCTTGACGGCTTGAACCCCCAGCAGCGGGCCGCGGTCGTGCATCAGGGCGGCCCGCTGCTGATCGTCGCGGGTGCCGGCTCGGGGAAGACCCGAGTGCTGACGCACCGCATCGCCTACCTGCTTGCCGAGCGCGGCGTGAGGCCGGGCGAGATCCTCGCGATCACGTTCACCAACAAGGCGGCCGGTGAGATGAAGGACCGGGTGGCCGCGCTCGTCGGGCCGCGCGCTCGGACGATGTGGGTGTCGACGTTCCACTCGATGTGCGTTCGCCTGCTGCGTGCGGAGGGCAAGGCGCTCGGATTGAAGTCGTCGTTCTCGATCTACGACGCCGACGACTCCAAGCGACTGCTGACGATGGTGGCGCGCGAGCTGGATCTCGACCCGCGCCGGTATCCCGCGCGCTCGCTGGCTGGACAGATCAGCAATCTGAAGAACGAACTCGTCACGCCGGACGCGTGGGCGGACAAAGCGAGCACGGCCCCCGAGAAGGTGCTCGCCGACGTCTACCAGCGATACCAGCAACGGCTGCGCGAGGCTCACGCCCTGGATTTCGACGACCTGATCATGAGGGCCGTCCAGTTGCTTCAGCAGCATCCCGAGGTGGCCGAGGCCTACCGCCGGCGGTTCCGGCATGTCCTGGTGGACGAGTACCAGGACACCAACCACGCGCAGTACATGCTGGTCCGCGAGCTCACCAAGGGTGGCGATCCGGCAGAGCTCGCGGTGGTCGGTGACGCCGACCAGTCGATCTACGCGTTCCGCGGCGCGTCCATTCGCAACATCCTCGAGTTCGAGCGCGACTACCAGGACGCGACGACGATCATGCTGGAGCAGAACTATCGCTCCACGCAGACGATCCTTTCCGCCGCCAATGCGGTGATCGCCCGCAACCCTGACCGGAAGCCGAAGAACCTGTGGTCCGACGCCGGCCACGGCGAGATCATCAGCGGCTACGTCGCGGAGAACGAACACGACGAGGCGGCGTGGGTCACGCAGCGCATCGAGGAGCTCACGAATGCCGGCGAGGCGGTCGCCTCGGATGTTGCCGTTTTCTACCGGACGAATGCGCAGTCGCGGGTGTTCGAAGAGGTGTTCATCCGAGCGGGTCTGCCGTATCGGGTCGTCGGGGGAGTGCGCTTCTACGAGCGGCGCGAGATCCGTGACGCCCTCGCGTACCTGCGGGTGATCGCCAACCCGGACGACCTCGTGTCACTGCGGCGCATCCTCAACACTCCGCGCCGCGGGATCGGTGACCGTGCCGAGCAGTTCGTCGCTGCCTTCGCCACCCAAGAGAGCATCTCGTTCGGCGCGGCACTCGAACGCGCCGATGTCATCTCCGGACTTGCGCCGCGCTCGTTGCACGCCATCCAGGGCTTCACGACCATGATGACGACCCTGCGCGGCGTGGCCGCGGGGCCGGACGCGACGCCCGCCGCGGTGCTCGAGGCAGTGCTCGATCAGACGGGCTATCTGCGTGAGCTGCAGGCGTCCACCGATCCCCAGGACGAATCGCGCGTCGACAACCTGCGTGAACTCGTTAGCGTGGCGAGCGAGTTCGAAGAGCAGCGGCGCGCGTCCGGCGACGACGTCAGCCTCGACGCGTTCCTCGAGCAGGTGTCGCTGGTGGCCGACGCCGACACGGTGCCCGACGCATCGGGTGGCGTGGTCACGCTGATGACGCTGCACACGGCCAAGGGTCTCGAGTTCCCGGTCGTGTTCCTGACCGGCATGGAGGACGGCGTCTTCCCGCACATGCGCTCGCTCAGTGACCCGGAGGAGATGGCCGAGGAGCGCCGGCTGGCCTACGTCGGCATCACCCGTGCCCGGTCGCGGCTGTTCGTCTCCCGGTCGCTGTCCCGCGCGGCGTGGGGCGCACCGTCGTGGAACCCACCCTCACGCTTCCTCGAGGAGATACCGGCCGAGCTGATCTCGTGGAGCGGAGCCGTCGACCGGGTGCCGTTTGTCAACCGCTACGACGACGACGCGCCCTCGCGGTACTCCGATCACGGCTACAAGTCGCGTCGGTCGGCGCAGGAGCAGCTCGCAGCGTCCCGGCTGGCGGGCGATCGCGGGTTGCGCGGCGGGGCGGGCAACCGGACGATTCCGGAACTCGCCATCGGTGATCGGGTGACGCACGACGCGTGGGGCATGGGCACCGTGGTCGCGCTGCGTGGGTCCGGCGAGGGCGCCCAGGCACAGATCGACTTCGGCGGCGGCACCGGCGCCAAGTGGCTCATGCTGCGCTACGCCCCCCTCGACAAGCTGTAGGCGACCCTCCCTGGCGAGCTACGGTCATCATCGAACGGGCGTAACGGGGGCCGAAGTCGGGTCCGGCGTGCAGCAGAATACGCTTCCTGGCGTGGCAGAGCGGATCCGGATCGTGATCGCCAAGGCAGGCCTCGACGGTCATGATCGTGGCGCGAAGGTGATCGCGCGAGCGCTGCGCGACGCCGGCATGGAGGTCGTCTACACCGGGCTGCATCAGTCGCCGGAGCAGATCGTCCAGACCGTCATCCAAGAGGACGCCGACGCGGTGGGCCTCTCGGTGCTGTCCGGCGCGCACATGACGCTGTTCAATCGGACCGTCGAACTGCTGAAAGAACACCACGCCGAGGACGTCGTCGTCTTCGGCGGCGGCATCATCCCCGACGAGGACATCCCCGAGTTGGAGAAGGCCGGCGTCGCGAAGGTGTTCACCCCCGGCGCGCCGATCGACGACATCGTCGGGTGGGTGCGGACGAACGTCACACCCGCAACCGGGTGAATCCAGTCTCATGGCCGGCCCGTCGACCTGGGGCCCTGACTAGGGTCCAAGGGTTGGCCGCTCCCGAACCAGAACGGACATAACAGGGTGGATCTGTTCGAGTACCAAGCCAAGCAGCTGTTCGAGAAGCACGGCGTTCCGGTCAGCCTCGGCGAAGTGGCGACGACACCGGACGAGGCGAAAGCGGTCGCCGAGAAGATCGGCGGCGTGACCGTCGTCAAGGCGCAGGTCAAGGTCGGCGGGCGCGGCAAGGCCGGCGGCGTCAAGGTCGCCAAGTCGCCCGACGAGGCGCGCACCTACGCCGAGCAGATCCTCGGTATGGACATCAAGGGGCACACCGTCCACCGCGTGCTCATCGACCCGGGCGCGGACATCAAAGAGGAGTACTACGTCTCCTATCTGCTCGACCGCGCCAACCGGACGTTCCTCGCGATGGCGTCCTACGAAGGCGGTATGGAGATCGAGCAACTCGCCGCCGAGCGTCCGGACGCGCTCGCGAAGGTCCCGGTCAACCCGCTCGACGGCGTCGATCATGCGAGGGCGCGCGAGATCGCGACGGCCGCCAAGTTCCCCGCCGAACTCGTCGACGATGTCGCCGACGTGCTCGTCAAGCTGTGGGACACGTTCGTCGGCGAGGACGCGACGCTCGTCGAGGTGAACCCGCTCGCCCGGCTCGGCGACGGCCGGGTCGTGGCGCTCGACGGCAAGGTGACCCTCGACGACAACGCCTCGTTCCGCCAGCCCGACCACGCGGCGTTCGCCGACCTCGAGGCGACCGACCCGCTCGAGCAGCGCGCGAAGGAGAAGCACCTCAACTACGTCAAGCTCGACGGTGAGGTCGGCATCATCGGCAACGGTGCCGGGCTCGTCATGTCGACGCTCGACGTCGTCGCCTACGCAGGCGAGAAGCACGGCGGCGTCAAACCGGCCAACTTCCTCGACATCGGCGGCGGGGCCTCCGCGGAAGTGATGGCGAACGGGTTGGAGATCATCCTCTCGGATCCCGCGGTACGCAGCGTGTTCGTCAACGTCTTCGGCGGGATCACCGCGTGTGACGCGGTGGCCAACGGCATCGTCTCCGCCTTCGAGTTGCTGGGCGCGCGTGGCGAGCAGATCAGCCGTCCACTCGTCGTGCGCCTGGACGGGAACAACGCCCAGCTTGGCCGGCAGATCCTCACCGAGGCGGCGCTGCCAGGCGTGACGCTGGTGGACACCATGGACGAAGCGGCTGACCGCGCCGCCGAGCTTGCGAACGCAGGAGCCTGAGCGATGGCCATCT
Organism: Jatrophihabitans sp.; assembly: GCA_035261645.1. Classification (GTDB taxonomy): domain Bacteria; phylum Actinomycetota; class Actinomycetes; order Mycobacteriales; family Jatrophihabitantaceae; genus Jatrophihabitans. The sequence continues at coordinate 4,554 of DATFTS010000296.1, forward strand.
TTCTGGACGAGAACAGCCGGATCATCGTGCAGGGCATGACCGGCTCCGAGGGCATGAAGCACACCCGCCGCATGCTCGCCTCCGGCGCGACCGTCGTGGGCGGCGTGAACGCCCGCAAGGCCGGGACGAGCGTCGACTTCGACGGCCTCAAGCTGCCGGTGTTCGCCACCGTCGCCGAGGCGATGGGCGAGACCGGTGCGAACGTCACGGTCGGGTTCGTCCCGCCGGCGTTCACGAAGGACTCCGTCATCGAAGCCGTCGACGCGGGGATACCGCTCGCGGTGGTGATCACCGAGGGCATCGCCGTGCATGACACGGCGGCGTTCTGGGCCTATGCGCAGGGAGACTCCGCCGACGCCGCCAGTCGCAAGACTCGCATCGTCGGCCCCAACTGCCCCGGCGTGATCAGCCCCGGCAAGTCGAACGCCGGCATCATCCCGGCCGACATCACCAAGGCCGGACGCATCGGGCTGGTGTCGAAGTCGGGCACGCTGACCTACCAGATGATGTACGAGTTGCGCGACTTC
>DATFTS010000297.1:0-12406 GCA_035261645.1 Jatrophihabitans sp.
AGATGAGCCGCCGAGACCACGTTCCCGGCTGCGTGCTCGACCGCCTGGGCTGACGAGCGCCACGCCGCCGCGGCCGAACGCAACCGGTCCTGATGCCCGTTCGGCCACACGTAACCGACGAGGTGCGCGATGAGGTCCCACCCGGGTGGGCCACCACCTGACGACCCAGCCGCCGAGCCGGTCAGACACGTCGGCGCAAAGTACAGCTGCGCGTCATGCGGCAACGTCGCCAACGCGTCATCGACCAACTGCCGCGAATTCGCGGTTGATGCCGCGTCGGCCGCCGCATAGTTGCGCGCGGTCTGCGCGAACATCGCAGCGAGCTTGTCAACGCTGTTGACCGCGTCGACCGATGCCGCCACCGCTGCCTGCGCCGCGCGGTCGTAGGTGGTAGCCCACGCGAGGCCGCCTTCGTCGCAGCCTGCCATGCCGGCGGTGGCAGCCAGCCCGTTGAGCAAATTCGACGTCGCCGCTTCCAGCGGACCAGCCACCCAGAGCCGCAGCATGCGTGCGGCGGCGACGAAGTCCTGCGTCTCGAGAACGATCAGGCTCACAACGCCCACATCCGCCGGTTAGCGGCAGTGGCCGCTTCGTAGTTCGCTCGCGCGCCCACGACGACGGCACGCAAGACCGCCAGCGCCTCATGCACCTCTGCCGCGCCGCGCCGCCACCGTGCGTGCGCAGCGGCATGAGCGGCCGCAGCCGAGCCGCGCCACGAGATTTCCACCTGACGCGCACGGGCATCGGCCTCGGCGACGACGTCCGCCAGCTGATCTTGGAACAGCGCCAAGCGATCTACCAGGTCGGCGAGTTGGTCGAGGTCCGCGGCCAGCCGGGTCACTGTCCGCCCCGCGCCAGACCGGTCTGCACGGTCTGCTCGGCGTGGCCGTACCCGGCCCCGGACGCCCCCATCGCATCCGCGAGCTCCTCGAGCGCGCGCAGCATCTCAAGCGTCCCGTCCAGCCACAGCTGCCAGCCACCGTCGAAGGCGCGTGCGGCGCCGCCCTGCCACCCGGCCAACGCCTCGTTCACGCTCGTCCGCAGCTGCGCCAAGCAGGCGCGGGCGTGATCGGTCGCCGCGCGGACCGTCGCCGCAGCCAGGTCCAGCTCGACCGGCGTCACTTCGAACGAACTCACCCGTCGCACCTCCGGGCTGGCAGCGTAGGGACGTTCGAGGCCACTCCGCTGACGCCTGTGGACAGCCCGCGGGCCCCGCGTCAGTAACCTGGCGAGGTGATCGACCTCAAGCTGGTGCGCGACGACCCCGACCGCGTCCGCGCCTCACAGCGGGCTCGTGGCGCGGACGAGTCACTCGTCGACGCGTTGCTGGCCGCCGACGATGCCCGGCGCGCCGCGCTCGCGCGCTACGAGGCGCTGCGGGCGGAGCAGAACGAGCTGAACCGGCAAGTCCGCAGCGTGAGCTCGGACGAGAAGCAGGCTCTCATCGCCAAGGCGCGCCACCTTGCGGACGAGGTGAAAGCAGCCGACGCCGAACGCGCCCAGGCCGAGGAGGCGCTGCGCGAAGCCCAGACTGCGCTGCCTAACGTGGTCGAGGACGGCGTGCCCGCGGGCGGTGAGGGCAACTCCGTCGTGCTGGACGTCGTCGGCACGCCGCCACAGCTGGAAAACCCGCGCGACCACGTCGAGATCGGCGCGGCTCTCAAGGCGATCGACATCGAGCGCGGGGCAAAGGTGAGTGGCGCCCGGTTCTACTTCCTCACCGGCATAGGCGCTCAACTGGAGTTTGCGCTCGTCAACCTCGCGATGGCGCAGGCGACAGCGGCAGGCTTCATCCCGGTCGTCGCGCCCGCTCTGGTGAAGCCGGAGATCATGGCAGGCACCGGATTCCTCGGTGAACACGCCGCCGAGGTGTACCGGCTCGCCGACGACGACCTGTACCTCGTCGGCACGTCCGAGGTCGCACTTGCGGGCTACCACGCGAACGAGATTCTCGAGACGGTGCCGGTCCGCTACGCCGGCTTCTCGTCGTGCTTCCGCCGCGAAGCAGGCAGCTACGGCAAGGACACTCGCGGCATCATCCGCGTGCATTGGTTCGACAAGGTCGAGATGTTCTCCTACGTCGCGACCGAGGATGCGCAGGACGAACACCAGCGGTTGCTCGCCTGGGAACGCGAGTTCATGGACAAGCTCGAGCTTGCCTACCGCGTCGTCGACATTGCCGCTGGCGATCTCGGCATCAGCGCGGCACGCAAGTTCGACATCGAAGCGTGGTTCCCGTCGCAGGGCGCATATCGCGAGCTGACGTCGACCTCCAACTGCACCACGTTCCAGTCGCGGCGGCTCAACATCCGCACCCGGACGCCGGCGGGCAATCAGCCGGTGGCCACGCTGAACGGAACGCTGTGCGCGGTCGCCCGGACGATCGCCTGCCTGCTCGATCACCATCAGCAACCGGACGGCACCGTGTACGTCCCGGCGGCGCTGCGTCCCTACCTCGGCGGCCGGGAGGTCCTCGCTCCCGCATGATCAAACCCCGGATGCTCGCCACCGACCTCGACGGCACCTTGCTGCACAGCGACGGCACGGTTTCGGAACGCAGCCGCTCAGCGTTGCAGGCGGCGGCTGATGCCGGCCTTCTCGTCGCTTTCGTCACCGGACGTCCGCCTCGATGGTTGGACGTGCTCGTCGACGCCACCGGGTATGTCGGCGTTGCAGTCGGCGCCAATGGCGCGGTGCTCTACGACGTGACCGAGGAGCGACTCGTCTCGGCACATCTGCTCCCGACCGACCTCATGCGCGAACTCGGCGATGCGATTCGTACCGAATATCGCGACGTCGCCTTCGCGGTCGAATACGGGGACGGCTTCGCAGCCGAACCCGGTTACGTCCACGACTGGGTGATCAATCCGCCGTACGACCGGCGCGGCCAGCCGATCGCCGAGCCGGTCGTCGGCGACCTCGCGACGATCACCGCCGAACCGGCCGTGAAGCTGTTGGCCAAGCACCACAACGCGGATGCCGATGCGTTCCTCGCCGCCGCTGTGGAACTCGTCGGTGATCGGGCCACGATTACGCACTCATCGTCCATGGGTTTGCTGGAGATCTCGGTGCACGGCGTCACCAAAGCGACGGGTCTCGCCGAACTCGCCGAGCGCAACGGCATCGCTCCGCACGAAGTACTGGCAGTCGGGGACATGCCCAACGACATCCCGATGCTGCAGTGGGCAGGACGGTCCTACGCGGTCGCCAACGCGCACCCTGCGGTGATCGAGGTTGCCGACGAGGTGATCGGTAGCAACGACGAGGACGCCGTCGCTTCGCTGATCGAAGGCATGCTCGCCGACTAGAGCTCCCGGAGACGAGCGCGGTGGATCTTGCCGCTCGTGGTCTTCGGCAGTTCGTCGACGAACCGGATCCTGCGTGGGTACTTGTACGGCGCGGTCTCGGCGCGGACGAACTGCTGCAACTCGCGCGCGAGCTCGTCAGAGGCGACGAAGCCGTCACGAAGGACGACCGACGCCGCGACCACCGAGCCCCGTGCCTCGTCCGGCACACCGAGCACTGCGCATTCACGCACTGCGGCATGACCGAGCAGGATCGACTCCACTTCCGCCGGCCCGATCCGGTAACCCGCGCTGATGATCACGTCATCTGCGCGCGACTCGAAGAAGAGCCAGCCGTCTTCGTCCTGCCGGACCCGGTCACCGGTGTGCCACATACCCTCAGGTATGGACTCGCCGTCGTAGCCAAGGAAGAACGTCGGCACGGTCGACGGATCGACCACAAGCTCGCCGTCGACGATCTCGACCCTGATGCCGGACAGCGGCCGACCCATCGAACCGAGCGGTGCAGCCTCGCCGGGACGCACCCCGGTCAGCTGTCCGGTCTCGGTCTGCCCGTAGCCGTCGGCGATCGCCAGGCCGGTCTGGTCACGCCACGCAACGAACGCCGGCACACCGAGCGCCTCACCAGCGGTGATCGCCCGCCGCAACGACGGTAGCTTGCCGATCGGACCGGCGGCGGCGATCAGGCGATATTCCGTCGGCGCCATGCACAGCACGTTGACGGCCTCCGCGCGGATCGTCTCCAACCGGCGCGCAGGATCGAAGCGCTCGTCCTGCAACAGCGCCGCTGCTTCGCACAGCCACGGCGCGATGAACGTGTTGCGCGCAGCCTTCGACCAGCCCGGCGCGGCCGTCGACCACACGAGTTCCCCCTGCGCCGCAGCCACCCATTCGCGCGCCTGCAGTTGCTGTCCGAAGACGTAGCGCTGGCCATGCGTGACGAGCTTCGGCTCACCGGTCGTGCCGGACGTGAAGAGCACGAACGACGGATCAAGCTCACCCAGTTCAGCGAAGTCAGGCGCGGGTCCGGGGCGCCCGATCCAGTCCTCGTACGCACCCACGAGTGCCGGCCCGTCGTAGCCGGCCTCAGTCATCGTCGACCAATGCCCGGCGCGACACACAACGAGCGCGGGAGCAGCACGGCGCAAACGCAACGCCAGATCGCGAGCACGAAGCTGCTCGCTGCACGGCAGCACCGGTGCGCCGATCCAGAGGCCGGCCAGGATGGCGAGCACGTACTCGACGGTGTTGCCGACCATGGTCATGACCACCGAGCCGCGGCGGACGTGGTGCGTCTCGTAGATGTGCGCCAAGGTGCCTGCCGCGTCAAGCAGTTGTCCGAACGTCCATTCGGCGCGCGCTCCATCGTCAGCGAGCGTGACGACAGCCAGGTCGTCCGCGCTGCGCCGGGCGACGACGTCTCGGACGAAGTTCAACTGGCCTGCGTGTTGATGTTGGTGGTGATGAACTGACACGTGCACGGCTTGGTCAGCACCGGGTCGGGCTGCGGACCGGCCGGGGTCGGCATCTGCGCCGGCACGGTGACGTTGAACGTCGCTTGGAAGGTCGCACCTTTGAGCAGCATCGGTTTGCCCTGAACGGTCTTCATCGTCAGGTTGTTCGGCGCGAGCGTGATCGTCAGCGTGCCCATGCCGCCGACGTACGCGGCGGAGATGTAGGGCATCGGCGCCTGCAGTGAGGGCGGCATCTCGTCACCCTGTAGGCACACCGGCTGGCCACCGACCAACACCGTCGTACCGGTGCCGATGAGTGGAATCGGTGCGGCGAGCATCGGCACCACTGCAGGAGGCGTCACGGTTATCTGGATCATGTCGTTCGTCTTGATCAGAAAGTCGCCCACGCCCGCCTCCTTCCGCTTGCGAAATTCTAAAGGGGGCGTGTTGCGCGGCGAATCGCAGCGCGGAAGTCTGCCCCTACAGGTACTGCCCCGTGCCGCGGCCGGTGTGCTCCTCCTCGTCCGGGCCGCGGGGCCCGCGCATTCCGGGCGGCATGATCACCTGTCCGCCGGGCCCGACCACCATGCCGCGGGCGGCATCCTGTGCTCCGGGCGGCAGTGCGCGATGCCGCAACTCCTCCAACTGTGCGCGGGCCGCCATCTGCTGGGCGAACAGCGCGGTCTGGATCCCGTGGAACAAGCCCTCGAGCCAGCCGACCAACTGCGCTTGAGCGATCCGCAGCTCAGCCTCCGACGGCACGTCACCGCCGAACGGCAACGTCAGGCGGTGCAGTTCCTCGCGCAGGTCTGGAGAGAGACCCTCCTCCAGCTCTTCGATCGACCTCTCGTGGATCTCGCGCAGGCGCGCGCGACCCGCCTCGTCCAGCGGCGCGGCGCGAACCTCCTCGAGCAGCTGCTTGATCATCGTGCCGATCCGCATAACCTTGGCCGGCTGCTCTACCTGCCCCATGAGCGGGTCGGTCTCCTGGACCTCAGCCTCGGCCACTTGCGTGTCTTCGTTCTGCTCAGTCACACCCTCAGTCTGCCCAATGCCTTCACCGCGTGCGCAGCAGCACCTTGCCGATGTGCTCGCTCGACTCGACCAGCCGGTGCGCCTCGGCCGCGTCGTCCAGCGTCAGCACCCGGTCGATGATGGGACGCACCGCGCCGCACTCGATGAGTGGCCAGACGTTCGCGTGCGTCTCGGCGACGATGGCGGCCTTCTCCGCGAGCGGGCGTCCGCGTAGCCCGGCGGCGTGCACCGTGCCGCGCTTGGCCAGGAGCATGCCCAGGTTCAGTTCGCCCTTGACACCGCCCTGCAGGCCGATGACGACCAGCCGGCCTGCGACGGCCAGCGCGCTCATGTTCCGTGGCAGGTAGGACGCACCCATGTTGTCGAGGACAACATCGACGCCGCGTCCGTCCGTCTCCTCAGCGATCCGAGCCTCGAACAGCTCCTCGCGGTAGTTGATGGCAAGTTCAGCGCCGAGATCTCGGCAGAACGCCACCTTCCGCGGCGTTCCGGCCGTCGCGTAGACGACTGCCCCGCGCGCTCGCGCGACCTGAATCGCCATCGTCCCGATGCCACTGGTGCCACCGTGGACCAATAGCCGCTCGCCGGCTTGCAACCGTCCGGCATGTGCGCCGAACACCATCGACCACACGGTGCAGGTCGTCTCGGGCAGCGCGGCCGCGTCGATCAGCGAGACACCGGCCGGGACGGGCAGCACCAGGCCGACGGGCGCGGTCACCTTCTCGGCGTATCCGCCGCCCGACAAGAGCGCACAGACCTCGTCACCGACGCTCCAGCCCGCGACGCCTGCACCGAGTGCGGCGATCGTGCCCGAGCACTCCATGCCGAGGTAGCTCGACGCACCCGGCGGCGGCGGGTAGTTGCCCTGCCGCTGCAACAAGTCGGCCCGGTTGATGCCGATCGCCGCTACGTCGATCAGCACCTCGTCCGGCTCGGGCTGCGGGTCAGGGACCTCACGAACCTCCAGTACCTCCGGCCCACCGGGCTCGGTAACCACGACAGCTCGCACACTGCGACCGTAAGGGATAGTGGCCGCATGCAACGCATCACGGTCGGCACCGGGCCGCTCACCGAAGCCGAAGTAGTCGACGTCGCCCGGCACGGCGCAGGCGTCAATCTCGGCCCCGACGCTCTCGCCGCGATCGCAGCGTCGCGCGAGGTCGTCCTCGGCCTCGCCGGTGATGTGGAACCGCACTACGGCATATCCACCGGCTTCGGCGCCCTCGCGATGAAACACATCCCAGCCCAGCAGCGCGCCCAACTGCAGCGATCGTTGATCCGTTCGCACGCGGCCGGCAGTGGTGCAGAGGTCGAACGCGAGGTCGTGCGGGCCATGATGTTGCTGCGGCTCTCGACACTGGCGACGGGCCGCACCGGCGTAGCGACCAAGACCGCCGAAACCCTCGCGGCGATGCTGGACGTCGGGATCACACCCGTGGTGTACGAGTACGGCTCGCTCGGCTGTTCCGGCGATCTGGCACCGCTCTCGCACGTTGCGCTGGCACTTACCGGGGAAGGCGAGGTACGCGACGCCAACGACGCAGCCCGTCCGGCCGCCGAGGCACTTGCAGACGCCGGCATCGAAGCCGTGACGCTCGGCGAGAAGGAGGGCCTCGCCCTCATCAACGGCACCGACGGAATGCTGGGTCAGCTGCTACTTGCCTGCACCGACGTGGACCTGCTGCTGCGCACCGCCGACATCACCGCGGCGATGAGCGTGGAGGCGCTGCTCGGCACCGATCGGGTGTACGCCGCAGACCTGCAGGCGCTGCGGCCACAGCCCGGCCAAGCGGTTTCCGCAGCGAACATGCGGACGCTGCTCGCCGGCTCGCCCATCGTGGCGTCGCACGCCGGTCCCGACTGCGTCTACGTCCAGGACGCCTACTCGATGCGCTGCGCGCCGCAGGTTGCCGGGGCGGCCCGTGACACGCTGGCGCACGCACGGCGCGTCGCCGGCTTCGAACTGGCCGCGGCGATCGACAACCCCGTCGTCACGCCAGACGGACGGGTGGAGTCGAACGGCAACTTCCACGGCGCGCCGATCGGGTACGTCCTCGACTTCCTCGCGATCCCCGCCGCGGACGTCGCGAGCATGAGCGAGCGGCGCACCGACCGCATGCTCGACGTCGCGCGTTCCCGTGGCCTGCCGCCGTTTCTGGCCGACGACCCGGGCGTGGACTCCGGGCACATGATCGCCCAGTACACGCAGGCCGCCCTGGTGTCCGAGCTGAAGAGGCTCGCTGTCCCGGCGAGCGTCGACTCGATCCCGTCCTCTGCGATGCAGGAAGACCACGTGTCGATGGGATGGTCGGCAGCACGCAAGCTGCGCCGCGGCGTCGACGCGCTGACCCAGGTGCTGGCCATCGAGTTGTTCACCGCTGCGCGGGCACTTGACCTGCGCGCGCCGTTGCGGCCGGGCGTGGCGACCGGCGCGGTGGTGGCGGCGCTACGCGAGCGCGTCGACGGGCCCGGGCCGGACCGCTTCCTGGCGCCCGAGATCGAGGCCGCCGTCGAGTTCGTACGCGGCGGCGCGGCAGTGTCGGCGGCCAACGGCGCGCTCGCCGAGCCGCTGCGCTAGGTAGCTCGCATCAGCAGCGCGCGTACGGCTGGCAGCAGGTCCCGATCGATCGGCAGCCAGTCGACGGAGTCCAGGTCGGCAGGTGCAAGCCAGCGCAGCTCATCGTGGTCGACCAGTGCCACCGGCTCGCCTGCCATGAGCTGCGCTGCATACAACGTCAGCGCAATGCCCCCGTCCGTAACGTGCCCGAGCCGTTGGTCGACGGTGACCGTCGCGCCGAGCTCCTCCCGGCACTCTCGTACCAGGGCATCCTCGTCCGACTCGCCAGGCTCGACCTTCCCGCCCGGGAACTCCCAACCGCCGCCGTGCCGGTTCGCGGGGCTGCGCCGGGCAGCAAGGACCCGGCCGGCTCGTACGATCGCGGCACCGACTACCTGAACCTCCATCGCGCCATCGTCGCGGGTGTGATGTGATCGCGTCATGTATCTGGCGTCGACCGACGAAGCGAACAAGCTACTGAGCGAGAGCCCGCTCGCGCTGCTGATCGGCATGCTGCTCGACCAGCAGATCCCCATGGAGAAGGCGTTCACCTCGCCGGAAGTGCTGCGCGAGCGGCTCGGCGGCGCGTTCGACGCACAGACGATCGCCGAATATGACGCCGACGCGTTGGAGGAGATCTTCCGCCGGCCGCCCGCACTACACCGCTTTCCGGCGGCGATGGCCAAGCGGGTGCAGGCGCTCGCCAAAATCATCGTCGCGGAGTACGACGGGGAGGCGGCGGCCGTCTGGACGGGCGCGCGCACGGGCGCCGAGCTCGTGCAGCGCGTCGGCGCGCTGCCCGGCTTCGGCGAACAGAAGGCACGGATCTTCACCGCGCTGCTGGGCAAACAGTACGGCGTGCGGCCACGAGGCTGGCGCGAGGCAGCGGGGGAGTTCGGGTCCGACCGCGCCATGCGTTCGGTCGCCGACGTCGTGGACGCGTCGTCGTTGCAAGCCGTACGTAGCTACAAGCAGCAGATCAAGGCAGCAGCGAAGGCCGCTAGCCAAGGCTGAGCGAGCGAGCGTCGGGCGTCACACGGTGAGCTCGTCGGTCGTGCGTTGGCTCCTGCCCATGGCGCCGATGGCACCGGCGCCGACGACAGCGCCGAAAACCAGCATTGCGAGGGTGAGACTGCCCATGCCGAGCTCTGGTTCGACGCCCAGTGCGTGCACGCTAGCAACTCCCGCTGCCAGGCCTAGGAGCGTGCCGAACGTGGCCCCGACGATGCCGATCAGCATCGATTGTGTGACGAGGACGACCCGCTGTCGCCAGCTCGCGAAGCCCAGCGCGAACAGGGATTGGTAGAACGCTTGCGCGTCCTCGCTCATTGCCAGCATGCAGAGTCCGACGCCGAGCCAGAGCAGGACGATGGCGGAGATGAGCACGAGGCGCCAGTCGAACGGCAACGGAGGCAGCGCTCCAGTTCCGAAGATCACCTCGCTGGCAGCGATCCCGTTGTGTTCAGCGACCTGACGAACCCGATCTCCGAGGCCGGGATCGATGCCGCCGCCCGTCCAGACGTACAGGTAGGTCGTGTTCAACAGCAGGTGGTGCATTGCGACGAACGCCGGTCCGACCACAAAGTCCGCACTGGTGTGCGCGAGGTCAGAAACCGGTTCGCTCGGCTGCGCCGTGAAACTGATTCGAGCGCCCGCATAGGGTGCAGGCCCGGGCGGCCCGACTCCGACCATCTCGCGGGTGCCGTGGGCGACCGAAAGGCTCGTTGCCTCGGCTCCGGCCGGCTGGGGCGCGTCAGCTTGCATGACGTAGCTACCGAACCCGCCACCGACGTGCAGCGCTGCGCCGCTGACAAGCTGACGCCACTCGCGCGCAGTCGGCTCCCTGTTGGTGATGGCGGCGAAGTCATCTTTCGTGGCGACCGCGCCAATGTCTCCAGCCAACCGCCCGCCATGGTCCACGACGTAGTAAGTCGAGGCCGCGAGCCGATTTCGCCTCGGAATGTCGCCGGTCGGCACGATCTCGGTGGCGGCGCCGACACGCCCGTCCTTGCCGGCGGCGTGGCGAAGTTGGTCGATCAACCTTGGCGTCGGCCCGATGCGCCGCAGCGGAACACCGGCGGTACCAGCATGCGTGGCGCCGGAATCGGCGCGCCGGTCGACCGCCCGAAGGGTGTTGGTGTAGGTGAGGGAACCTGCCGCGGCGATCATCACCGCCATGCCGACTGCCACCGCGACGGCCGGCCGACGCCCGTTGCGCGCCAGTTGGCGAGTCGCCACCTGGACCAGCAGCGGAGTTCGCCTGGTGAGCGAGGCCACCAGCTGCAACATCGACGGGACGAGTAGCAGGGCAGCCAAAGCCGCCGCAGCCAGTGCAGTCGCGGCAATCGGCTGCGCATGCGCTGTGACAGCGGTGAGGAACGCGGCGGCCAGAATGCCGCCAGCGATAACGACCCGCCGGTACATGGGGGCCGTGTGTGGCGGCGATCCGTCGAACCGCCTCATGCCCCGGCTCGCCGCACGTGCGGGCAGCCACGCGGCAACCGTCGCGGCAGTGGCGACGATGACAACGGTCAACGCGACCGACGAGACACTGAAAATCGGGACGTCGACAACATGGCCGGCTGCCCGCCCGAGGGTCGGTGCCGCCAGCGCATTCACCGCAGTTGCAAGCGCCGTGCCGACAGCCGCACCGACGATTGCCGTCGCGGCGGCCGCAAGCCGCGCCGCCCACACCAGCGTCGCCGGACGGACGCCGAGTGCCATCAGAATCGCACCTTGTCGGCCTGCGCGCCGGACCCGGAGCACAAAGGCGGCAGCACTCAGCACGACCACAAGCACGACGCCGGGAGCACTCACAATGAGCGATTGACGCCGCAACAGCGACCGCGTTTGGATGGCGCGCACGTGATCACGAGTCGTCGCAGCGACTCCGGCCGCCTCCGCGGCTCGCACCACCGCAGTCACGTCCTGTTTCGGACCGGTCAGGAGATATCCGACGCCCCCAACCGTGTTCGTGTTGGAATCAGCATGCGCGAGAGCGTGGTCGAATTCCGTTGAACCCAACAACGTTTCCGACTTCAGGGCCGTTGGGTCTTCAACGACACCGACTACGTTGACTGCTCCCGCCAGACCACCGATTCGGATTGGCCGTCCTAGGCCGGCGTGCAGCGCCGTTCTAGCAGCCGACGTCACCGCGACTTCGTTCTCACCGACAGGCCAACGGCCGGAGATCAAATGCCATCTGGACCGTTGCAATGCTGACGTCCAGTCGGCGGTCATCACCGTCGTCTCCCGCTCAAGGCCATCGACGAAGACGGTGTTTCCGTAGTGGATGGCATACGCGCTGGCCGACACCCGGCCGCGGCCGGCCCGCAGCAGGTCGCTCGCATCGGCGAACTCCGCCGGAACCGGCCGCAGAACTCCGGCGGCCGAGCCCATGTCACTGTGCGCCCGCTGGTCCGGTGTCAACTCGAGGGCGTGCAGGGCGAAGGTGCCCACCCCCATGATCAACGCCGGGGCGGCGAACAACACGACCAACCGCAGCAGGCGCCGGCCGCGCCCCGCAAAGATCTTTCGAGCGATCACCATCGCGAGCCTTGGCTGTGGCAAGACGCCCACCGGCCCCGCCCTCACTGCGCCGACGCGGGCGGCTGCGCGGTGCCGCTATCGAGGCGCCCGTCGCGCACCGTGACTGTCCGGTCGGCAACGGCGGCAACCATCGGATTATGCGTGCCGATCAACGCTGCGACACCCGTCGAGCAGATTGCGAGAATCGCTTCCATGACGCTTGCGCCGGTCTCAGAGTCCAACGCGCCGGTTGGCTCGTCGGCGAGCAAGAACTGCCGCCGACCCACGACTGCACGGGCTATCGCCGCGCGCTGACGCTCTCCACCAGACACCTCCCCGGGGTATCGATGCTCCAGATGGCCGATGTGGACACTGGCGAGTTGCTCGCTGGCCTGCCGTTTGGCAGACGCACCACGCACGCCCATCGCTTCGAGCGGAAGCGCGACGTTCTCCAATAAGGAGAGGTCGGGCAGCAGATTGATGTTCTGGAATACGTAGCCGATCTTGTGCAGGCGCAGGTCCGCGAC
>DATFTS010000298.1:0-2188 GCA_035261645.1 Jatrophihabitans sp.
CCGCTGAACCGCGACGCCGCCTCAGCGGCGTATCGGCGTCACCTCACTGCGCACCCGCTCGAGCACGATCTCCTCCTCGCCGCACTGCAACAAGTCGGCTCCGATGTAGAACGCGTCGGCGCCGTCGGGCAGCACGACTACTCCCGGGTCGCGCTCGCGCAACCCGGCGACGATGGTTGCACCGCTGCGGCCGACGACGCCCTCATCGACCTGCACACGCACTCGTGGCACCGGCTGGCCGGCCTCGTTGCGGTCGTCGACAGCTACGGACAGGCCAGGCAGCTCGGCCAGCGACTCCGCCCACCGACGGCATGTCGCGTACCACTGGTCGGCCAGCTCTCCATGGTCCAGTGAGACGTAGCGGCGCACGGCGGCCACGAGTCCCGCGATCTCTTCCTTGCCTGCCTTCAGCGCCCGCGCAAGCCGCTGGTTCGGTGCGCCGTTGGCCCGGGCCGCAGCCACCAGATCAGCCCGCCCGACCATCAATCCGCTCGCCTGCGGGCCGCGCAGTGCCTTGCCGCCACTGAACAGCGCGAGGTCGGCGCCTTGCGAAACGGTGAAGTGCCACAGGTTGCTCACCGGCGGCAGCTGCGCGGCCGCGTCGACGATGACGGGCACTCCACGGGCGTGCGCAATGCGTACGACGTCCGGCAGCGGCAACGCGCCCGGCGCCATGTGCGAGCCGGCCACCCAGAACACCGCAGCGGTGCGCTCGTTGATGGCGGCCTCGAGCTCCCAGTCGAAGGTCTGCAGGACGTTGCCGACCTGACGGATGCGCGCCCCGGCGAGCTGCAGTGCCGGGTCGTAGGGCATGCGGTGCGCGGCGTGCATGACCACCTCGTTCGGCAACGAATCGCCATCGGGCAACGCGGCGATCTTCATGAGTTCGCCGCCCGTCCGGCAGCCGAGGATCGCAAGCACGATCGCCGCGGCACAGCCGGACGTCGCGTACGCCGCCTCGTTGCGGGTGAGGCGCGCCAGCTCCGCACCGGCCTTCTCGTGGAACTCGTGCATGTCGATGAACGAGCCCGCCGCCGCACGCATTGCGTCGAGCACCTCAGGCGGCATGAGCGAACCCCCCATGACGGTGAACGTCGTCGAGGCGTTGATGAGACGGCGTACGCCGAGTTCGTCGTAAAGGGTCATGGGTGTGCACTCCGATCGGACGGCGCGGAAGATGCCGTGAAGACCTTCATCAGCTCGGCAAGCTTGGTCAGCTGGACGGGATCGCTGAGCGCCGAGCCGACAGCGACGACGCTGACGCCGGCGCGCAGGTACTCCGCGGCGTTGCCCGCGCTCATGCCGCCGGTCGCGACGAAGTTCATTGCCGGGAACGGGCCGCGCATGATCGTGAACCAGTCAGCGCCGAGGACGCTTGCTGGGAAGACCTTCACCCAACCGAGCCCCGCCAGGGCGGCTCGTTGCAGCTCGGTTGCAGTGGCGATTCCCGGCAGGTGCGCAAGACCATGCGCGTGCGCAGCCTGCACCAACTCGAGATCCAGCCCGGGCGCGACCGTGAACGCGACACCTGCCGCAACCGCGGCGGCAAGCTGCTCGCGCGTGATCACCGTGCCGGCACCCACGAGCTTGTTGCGTCGCCGGCCCGCGGCCACCACCGCGCGCAGCGACGTGACGGCGTCGTCGGTCTGTATCGGCACCTCGACGGCAGAGATTCCTACGTCCCACGCCTTCTCGGCAAGTTCGACGGAGGCCTCGGGGGAGTGGCCGCGCAGGATCGCCATCAATCGCTGCCCGGCGAAGAGCGTGTCGAAGTCGGTCACTTGCCACCTCCGTGCCAGCCCAGATCGCGCGAGATCGCCTGCGTCGTCTCCAGCAGTTGGGGTACGAGCGGTTCGAGATCGGACAGCGACGCCACCATCTTCGGCGCGGCGATCGACACCGAGTTGCGTACCTTGCCGTCGCTGCTGCGCACCGGCGCAGCCACGCAGTTGATGAACTCTTCGAACTCACCGTCGTCGGTCGCCCAGCCGCGCGTCGCGATCTTCGTCAGCTCGCGCCGGAACGCAGGCAGTGGCGTCACCGTCGACTTCGTGTACCGCTCGAACTCGATGCCGGTGAGGATCGCGTCGAGCAGCGGCTGCTCCAGAAACGCGACTATCGCCTTTGCCACCCCGCTGGCGTGCATCGACGCCACCCGGCCGATGCGGCTGTACATCCGTACCGCGCC
>DATFTS010000299.1:0-3449 GCA_035261645.1 Jatrophihabitans sp.
GGCGAACGCTGTTCATCGTGGGCTCCGACTGGCGCGGCACTGACCAGATCGACGCGGTGGTGGCCGACCGCACCGGTCAGGTGCTGTACGTCGACGTGGCGGTTCCCGCCGCATAGGGCGACAGTCAGTCCGCCGCGCCGTACTCCTCGAACCAGCGTGCGAGTGGCCCGCGCCGGCTCACCGCACGCAGTCGCCGCTCCGTTGCCTGGCGCGTGGATCGGGTCGTCACGATCAGCAACTCGTCCCCGGCCCGGAGTTGCGTGTCGTCAGTCGGGACGAAGGTGTGCCCGGCCCGGATGATGAGGGTGACGACGCTGGGATCGGGAAGGCGCAACTCGATGATCGATACCGCGTGCAGCCGGGACTTCGGCGCGATTGTCATGGTCAACAGCTCGGCATCGAGGACGTCCAACGGGGCCGACTCGACGAGGATCTCTCGGGTGACCTCGCGCGGTACCAATCCGAGCCGGCGTGCCACGAGGCCGAGGCTCGGCCCCTGCACCAGCGTGAACACCACGACCAGCACGAAGACGATGTTGAGCAACCTGTCGCTGTGCGGCACCCCGTGCACGATCGGGAACGTCGCCAGGACGATGGGCACGGCGCCACGCAGCCCGGCCCACGACAGGAAGACCTGCTCGCGGATGGGGATGCGGAACGGCAGCAGTGACGCCAGCACCGCCAGTGGACGGGCGGCGAGGAGCAGCACCAGGCCGACCACGAGCGCGGGCACGATCTGGTGGGGCAGGCGGTGCGGCGTCACCAGAAGTCCCAGCAGCACGAACAACCCGATCTGGGCCAGCCAGGCGAATCCCTCGGCGAACGAGCGCGTCGCGGCGCGGTGCGGAAGGCCGGCGTTCGCAAGGATCAGCGCGGCGATGTAGGCGGCGAGGAAACCACTCGCGCGGGCGGCTCCGGCGGCCGCAAACGCCACGATGCCCAGGCCGAACGTCGCCAGCGGATAGAGCCCGGAGGCTGGCAACGCGATGCGGGGCAGGGTGACCGCCCCGAGCCAGCCGATTGCGGCGCCGATTGCCGCGCCGGCCGCCAACTCGTACACCAGGCTGCCGACGAACGAGGCCGCATGCACATGCAGCGGGTGCGCGCTGAGCAGCAGCACCAGGATGATGCTCGGCGCGTCGTTGAAGCCGGACTCCGCCTCCAGCAGCCCGGCGACACGCTTCGGCAGCGGTAGCACACGCAGCGTCGAGAACACTGCCGCCGCATCGGTCGACGAGACGATCGCGCCGAGCAGCAGCGACTGTTGCCAGCCGATGCCGAGCAGGTAGTGCGCGCCGAGGGCGGTGACCGTCGTGCTGACCCCGACGCCCAGGCTGGCCAGCACGCCTGCGGGTGCGATCACCGAGCGAATGTCCGACCACGTCGTCGCCAGACCGCCCTCGATGAGAATGACGGCTAGGGCGGCAGTGCCCAGGTTCTGCGCCAGCTGGGCGTTGTCGAACCGGATGCCGACGACGTCTTCGCCGAGCAGTACGCCCACACCCAGGAACAGCAACAGGCTCGGCAGCCCGACCCGCTCGGCGATACGCGTGGCGACGATGCTCACGAGCACGACCAGCCCCCCGGCCAGCAGGGCGAGGTACAGCTCGTGCAGGCTCACGGGCGGCGCGCTCCGTTCCTCGTCGTCGTCCGTACAGTCTCTCGTGCCGATGCTGCTCGGCCGAGGCCGTCGCCGAACCGCACAATGAACGACATGCGCGTCGCGGTCGCGGGAGCCGGCAACGTCGGTCAGTCGATCGCGCGCTCGCTGCTTGCCGACGGCCACAAGGTGCTGCTCATCGAGCGCCGCCGCGAGCACTACCGGCCGGCACTTGTCGACGCCGCCGACTGGCTGCTCGCTGATGCGTGCGAGCTTGCCGCCCTGCAAGAGGCGGGCATCGAGACCGCCGACGTCGTCATCGCGGCGACCGGCGATGACAAGGCGAATGTTGTGTTCTCGATGCTCTGCAAGACGCAGTTTGCCGTGCCGCGCGTGGTCGCCCGCATCAACG
Source organism: Jatrophihabitans sp. (assembly GCA_035261645.1). Taxonomy (GTDB): domain Bacteria; phylum Actinomycetota; class Actinomycetes; order Mycobacteriales; family Jatrophihabitantaceae; genus Jatrophihabitans. The sequence goes on from DATFTS010000299.1 coordinate 2,013, forward strand.
ACCCGGCCAACCAGTGGCTGTTCACCGGTGACTGGGGCGTCGATGTTGCGGTGTCGACGCCTGGAAGCCTCAGCGCTGCGCTCGAAGGAGCCGCGAGCATCGGCGAGGTCGTCCGCCTGATCACGCTGCAACACGGCCAAGCGGAGATCGTCGAGATGACGGTGTCCGCGACGTCTCGCCTGGTCGGCAGGTCACTGGCGGACCTGAGCTTGCCGACAGGCTGCGCGCCGCTCACGATCACGCGTGATCGAAGCTTGGTGACCCCCACGCCGACAACCCGACTGCAAGCCGGCGACGCCGTGGTGCTGCTGGTTGCGCCGGACGAGCTGGAACGGGTGCGCGCCGAAGTTCTGTCCTAGCCGTCAGGACGGGAAGTCGAACTCCTCCTCGCGATACTCCCCCGCCGGCCGTTCACTCGCCTGCGCCTCGGCGTTGCGCAGTTCGACGCGACGGATCTTCCCACTGATCGTCTTGGGCAGGTCGGCGAACTGAAGCCGGCGGATCCGCTTGTACGGCGCAAGATGCGCACGGCAGAACACGAAGATTTCGCCGGCGAGCTCCTTGCTCGGCTGGTAGCCGGCCGCCAGGACGACGTATGCCTTGGGCACGGACAGGCGCAGCTCGTCCGGCGCCGGGACGACCGCTGCCTCTGCGACGGCTGGATGCTCGATCAGCACGCTCTCGAGTTCGAACGGGCTGATGCGGTAGTCGCTGGCCTTGAACACGTCGTCGGCGCGTCCGATGTAGGTGATGTAGCCGTCGGCGTCTCGCGCCGCGACGTCGCCGGTGTGGTAGCGCCCGCCGGCGAAAGCAGCGTGGTTGCGGTCGTGATCATCCCGGTAACCGACCATCAACCCGATCGGCCGCTCCGGCTCAGTGGCCACGCAGATCTCGCCTTCGTCAGCGAGCTCGCCGCTGACCGGCTCGACCAGCTCGATGCGGTAGCCCGGCATCGGCCGGCCCATCGATCCGACCTTCACCGGCTGGGCCGGCGAGTTGCCGATCAGCAGTGTCGTTTCCGTCTGGCCGAAGCCGTCACGAATCGTCAGATCCCAGGCACGCTTGACGGTCTCGATCACCTCAGGATTGAGTGGCTCCCCTGCCCCGACCAACTCGCGCAGCGAGAGACCGTCGCGCCAGGCGGTGAGATCCTGCTGGATGAGCATGCGCCACACCGTCGGCGGCGCGCAGAACGTCGTCACCTTGGCGTCGCGCAGTGTGTCGAGCAGCGCCTTGGCGTCGAACCGCTCGTAGTTGTAGAGGCAGACTGTCGCACCGGCGAGCCAGGGAGCGAACACGCACGACCAGGCGTGCTTCGCCCACCCAGGACTCGACACGTTCAGGTGCACATCGCCAGGCTGCAGGCCGATCCAGTACATCGTCGAGAGGTGCCCGATCGGGTAACTGATGTGCGTGTGCTCGACGAGCTTCGGCAGC
>DATFTS010000300.1:0-5097 GCA_035261645.1 Jatrophihabitans sp.
GGGTTGAGGGTGAGGTAGCCCCGCGCCTCCACGCTGCGATCGCCGGCCCGGTAGGCGGCATACGCGTGGGCGAACTCGTGCACGCACACCGAGGCGACCCAGCCGCCGAGCACGAAGAGGAAGACGCCGAAGTCGCCAAGCCGCGATCCAGGCGTGTCGACGACCCAGGAGATGACGGCGCCCACGGCCGTCACCGCCAGCACCGTCAGGAACAGCGGGCTGGGCTTGACCGCGCCGCGTCGTCGTCTTCCAAGGTCGTAACTCACGCGCCGACGGTACGGCAGCGGGGCCGCGTGTCGCGGTCGGGACGCGCGGTCGGCTGCCCGTAGGCTTCGAACGACCGTTCGGAGCGAGAGGCGAGACGTCGTGCGCGTGCTGGGTGTCGATCCGGGCGTGACGCGCTGCGGCATCGGCGTGGTCGAAGGCGCTCCGGGCCGGCAGTTGCGGTTGGTGCACGTCGACGTCGTCCGAACCGCTCCGGATGCGCCGGTCGGCGAGCGCTTGCTGGCGCAGGCCGATGCGATCGCCGCGGCCATCAGCGGCTTCCGTCCCGACGTCGTCGCCGTCGAACGGGTCTTCAGCCAACACAACGTGCGCACCGTGATGGGCACCGCGCAGGTGGCGGGCCTGGCCCTCGTCGCGGCGACCCGCGCCGGCTTGCCGGTCGCGCTGTACACGCCGAGCGAGGTCAAGGCAGCCGTCACGGGTTCCGGCTCGGCGGGCAAGGCCCAGGTGGGCGCGATGGTGACCCGGCTGCTGCGCCTTCCCGAGACCCCGCGCCCTGTGGACGCGGCCGACGCGCTTGCGCTGGCCATCTGCCAGGTGTGGCGCGGCGCCGCGACGTCCCGTATCGCGGGAGCGCTGGCCCGGGTGAGCCGATGATCGAGGAGCAAGCATGATCGCGAGCGTGCGCGGAACGGTTGCCGCCGTCGGGCCGGACGGCGCCGTGGTCGAGGTCGGCGGGGTGGGTCTCGCGGTGTCCTGCTCCCCGGGGACACTTGCCCGCCTGCGGCTCGGCGAGCAGGCCCGGCTGGCGACCAGCCTGGTGGTGCGTGAGGACTCTCTGACGCTCTACGGCTTCGCCGACGACGACGAGCGGGCGCTGTTCGAGCTGCTGCAGACGGCCAACGGGGTGGGTCCGAAGCTCGCGCAGACGATGCTTGCGGTGCACCCGCCCCGGGAGTTGCGGCGGGCCATCGCGACCAGCGACTACGCGGCGCTGACCCAGGTGCCCGGCATCGGGCGCAAGGGCGCCGAGCGGATCGTCGTCGATTTGCGCGACCGGATCGGCTCGATCGACGGGGGAGAGCCGGCTGTGCTGGGCGGCGCGGGGGTGGTGGCGGTGCCGCCGTGGCGCGACCAGCTCAGCCACGCACTGGCCGGGCTTGGCTTCACGGGCAAGGAGGCCGCCGACGCGATCGACGTCGTCGCCGCTGATGTCGCGGCTGACGCGCCCCCGGATGTCGCGATCCTGCTGCGCAGGAGCATTCAGCTGCTCGGCCGGACGCGATGACCGACGAAGACGCGTTCGAGGTCGTCACCGACGAGTGGGCCCGACCAGATCCGATCTCGGCAGAAGAAACGGACGTCGAGGCCAGCCTGCGTCCCAAGCGGCTTGCCGAGTTCGTGGGTCAGCCGAAGGTCCGCGAGCAGTTGGAGCTGGTCCTCGAGAGCGCCCTGCGCCGCAACCGTCCGCCCGATCACATCCTGCTGTCGGGGCCGCCCGGCCTCGGCAAGACCAGCCTGGCCATGATCATCGCCGCCGAGTTGGGCGCGCCGATCCGCGTCACCAGCGGCCCGGCGATCGAGCGGGCCGGGGACCTCGCCGCCCTGCTGACCAGCCTCACCGACGGCGAAGTGCTGTTCATCGACGAGATCCACCGCATCGCCCGGCCGGCTGAGGAGCTGCTGTACATGGCGATGGAGGACTTCCGCGTCGACGTGATCGTCGGCAAGGGCCCCGGCGCCACCGCGATCCCGCTCGAACTGGCCCCGTTCACCCTGGTCGGTGCGACCACGCGCGCCGGGCTGCTCACCGGGCCGCTGCGCGACCGGTTCGGTTTCACCGGGCACATGGACTTCTATGCGATCGACGAGCTGCGCCAGGTGCTCGAACGCTCGGCCGGGCTGTTGGACGTCGACCTGCAGCCGGACGGCGGTGCCGAGATCGCGGGGCGCTCGCGCGGCACTCCCCGGATCGCCAACCGGCTGCTGCGCCGGGTGCGCGACTACGCGGAAGTGCGCGCCGACGGGGTGGTCACCGAGCAGATCGCGCGAGCCGCGCTGGAGGTCTACGACGTCGACGAGCTCGGCCTCGATCGCCTCGACCGAGCCGTCCTGGATGCGCTGGTACGGCGATTCGGCGGTGGCCCGGTGGGTGTCGGCACGCTGGCCGTCGCGGTGGGCGAGGAGGTGGAGACGGTGGAGGAGGTCGCCGAGCCGTTCCTGGTCCGCGCCGGACTGCTTGCCCGCACGCCGCGCGGCCGGGTCGCCACGCCGGCAGCCTGGACGCACCTCGGCCTACCCGCTCCGACCGCTGCACAGGGTCCCACGCTGTTCGACGCGTAGGCTCGGACCCCGAGACTGCTGTCACCTACTGGGACACGTGCACCGTGAAAAGCCTTTTACCCTTCCTGATCTTCGTGATCGTCATCGTCGGCCTGCTGCTGTTCTCCGCGCGCGCCCGTCGTCGGCAGGCCCACGCCGTCCAGCAGCGCGCTCAGGGGATCAGCGTCGGCACCGAGGTCATGACGACATCCGGGCTGTACGGCACCGTGGTGGCCCGCAACGGCGATGACACCGTCCTGCTGTCGATCGCCCCCGGTGTCGAGGTGAAATGGGCTGTGGCCGCCCTACGCGACGCCGCCTCGCTGCCCGGCCAGTTCCGTGGGGCGCCCCCGGAGGGGCAGGACGCGCCGCCGTCCGGGGTGGATATGGACAAGCGCCGGCCCGCCGACGGCAGCAGCGGCGAGCCGGGTTCCTGATCGGTTCCTCAGCGCGGTGAACAGGTACCCATTTGCGTCGGTCATACTGTCGTGCGGCCCGCGTAGCCTGGCCGGCGTGCCCGCCGGGCACCGCAACCACCAGCCCTGAACAACCAGCCTGACTGAACAACCCGCCCCGAACACAACACGGCAAGGAGAGACTGCCCGTGGCACCACCCCCCGGAACGTTGCGCGTCGGGCGCTACTTCCTTGCACTGTTCGGGCTGATGGTGGTGCTGTACTCGCTGATCGTCTTCCCCGGCCAGCGGCACACCCCGAAGCTGGGTATCGACCTGGTCGGTGGCCTGCGGGTCGTGTTCACCGCGCTGACCCCCAAGGGCGCGCCGCCGCCGAGCTCGTCGCAGATGAGCCAGGCCCGGCAGATCCTCTCCGACCGGATCAACACGTACGGCGTCACGGGCGCCACCGTGGTGGTGCAGGGTAGCGACCAGCTGGTCGTCGAGATCCCGAACGGCACCGGCGCGGACGTTGCCAAGCTGGGCAAGGCCGCCGTCCTCAACTTCCGCGGCGTCATGGCGCCGGCGCAGCTGATCACATGTGGGCGCACCGCCACCGGCCCGTCCGGTTCGGCGTCAGGATCGGCAACCGGTTCGGCGAGCCCGTCCGGCGGGGCAGCGAACTCGCCGAGCTCACCGGGGTCGACCAAGTCGACGCGCGACCACTCGCATCGCCTGCTCACCGCACCGTCTGGTACCGCCAGTACGACGCCCACCGCGGCGGCATCGCGCACCGCGACAGGGCCGGCGACAGGGGCGGCCACTTCGCCGGCGAGTCCGAGCAACGCGGCGCCGGCCGCGCCGAAGTGCACCGGCGACCCGTTCGGCGCCTTGATGAAGAGCGACCCGACGCTCAAGACGCTCCTGACACAGTCGTTGAGCAACACGCAGGCGCTGAACGCGGAGACCTGTCCGTCACCTTCGATGCCGACGGTGAACGGCAAGCCGGCGTCGTGCCACGCCTACTCCGCGTTGAGCGCCACCCAGCAGCAGGAGGTCCTCGCCGCCCTGCGCAACTTCGACTGCAACTCGGCGTCTGTGGAAGCGGACATCCCGAGCAGCTACTACATCGCGTGTGACACGACGAACAGCTACGCGTTCCTTCTCAGCCACGTGGCCGTGCGCGGACAGCAAGTCAGCTCGGCCAGCGCCCAGGCGCCCAGCACGGGGGTCGGCGGCAGCGTCGACTGGACGGTGAACCTCACGCTGACCAACTCCGGTGGCAACAGCTGGCACGCCTGGACGAGCAAGTACAACTTCCCGCAGGCGAACACGACCAACGTCACACCCCTTCAGCCGCCGACATCCACCACGCCGGTGTGCGGACCGTCCGCGACGCTGCCGTGCTCGGACTTCGTCGCGTTCACCCTCGACGGGCAGGCGATCTCCTACCCCGTCACGCTCGCCGTCCTCGATACCCGCACCCAGGTGTCGGGCAACTTCACGCAGACAACCGCCAACGAGTTGGCCCGCGAGTTGAACTACGGCAAGCTGCCGCTGAACTTCCGCGCCGAGCAGAACCAGAAGGTCTCGGCCACGCTCGGTAGCACCCAGCTCAAGGCAGCGTTCATCGCCGGCGGCATCGGGCTCGCGCTGGTGATCATCTATTCGCTGCTGTACTACCGCGCCCTGGGCCTGGTGACGATCGCGTCGCTGCTCGTCTCCGGCGCGCTGACGTACGCGATGCTGGTGATCCTCAGCACCCAGATCGGCTTCACCCTCGACCTCGCCGGCATCGCCGGCTTCATCGTCGCGCTCGGTATCACCGCCGACTCGTTCGTCGTCTTCTTCGAACGAATAAAGGACGAAGTGCACGAGGGCAGGTCTCTGCGCGTCGCGGTCCCGCGGGCCTGGGTGCGCGCACGGCGCACCGTGCTCTCGGCCGACACCGTGTCCTTCCTCGCCGCCGCGATCCTTTACTACTTCGCGTCGGCCGACGTGAAGGGCTTCGCGTTCACGCTGGGTATGTCGACGATCCTCGACCTCGTCGTGGTGTTCCTGTTCACCCACCCGATCGTGTCGCTGCTCTCGCGGATGCGGTCGTTCGGCTCGGCACGGTTCACCGGGCTCTCCTCGGTCCGCGTCGGCGGCATCGC
>DATFTS010000301.1:0-2731 GCA_035261645.1 Jatrophihabitans sp.
CGCGCCATCGCTGGCCCGACGACTCCGCCGCACACGCCTACGACGCCGCACAGATCGCCTCCGATACCCGGACTGCGCTCATCACAGCCCGGCGGCCGTTCATCGCCGAGACCGTCTTCTCGCACCCATCAAAGCTCGACATCATCGACCAGGCGCACGCCGCCGGCTTTACCGTCTTCTTGCACGTCATGCTGGTGCCCGAAGAGCTCGCAGTGTCCCGGGTCCGGTACCGGGTCCACGCCGGCGGCCACACCGTCCCCGAGGACAAGATCCGAGCGCGGTACCAGCGGTTATGGCCATTCGTCGTCACCGCCATGTCGCGGGCCGACGTCGCGACCGTGTACGACAACTCGGGTATCGCCGGCCCACAGATCGTGGCGCAGCTTGCTATCGGGGCGCCTGTCGGCGTGGTGCAGTGGCCACCGTGGACCCCCGAGCCACAGCCCGCTGATGTCCTGTCGGCAATAGCCACACCCAGTTAGCGGCCGCGTGGTGGTGGCCGATGTCGGCCATCTTCTTCCGCCCGCACCACGTGCGGCATTACGGTCAAACCACCCTAATGAATCGTTTCAGGGCACAGTGGGCGCGCACCGTCCCACGCCGGACCGATCGGCGGCGCCGCGGCCACGAGCCGATCGGAGGCGTCATGAGAAGGCCACTGCTCGCCTGCGTCGCGACCACGTTGTTGCTGGTACTCGGCATCGTCTGGCCGGCACCGGCCTCAGCGGAAGTGACGAGCACGCTCGTCAACGTCGACACCGCCGGCCACCAACTCGTCCGCTTCGACACCGACGGCAACGCCGTCGACGCACACGACGGCCAGCTCGCTCGGTTCGGCGCGACCTACTACCTGTACGGGACGAGCTACGACTGCGGCTACCGGTGGCAGCTCAACTCGAAGTTCTGCGGGTTCAAGGTGTACTCCTCGCCCGACCTCGTCCACTGGACCGACCGCGGCTTCGTCGTGCCGGCGTACCAGTGCGGCGGCTGCTTCCGTCCGCACATCCTGTTCGATCCCCATACCAGCAAGTACGTGCTGTGGACCAACGACGGCGGCGTGCGCGGCAACTTCCGCGTCTACACGAGCGACTCCCCGGTCGGTCCGTTCACCGAGCAGCCGCTGCCCGACATCGCCTACAGCGACTGCGGCTGGGACTTCGGGCTCTACCAGGATCCGCAGACCGGCCGCGGCTACTTCGTCAACACCGACTGCCCGGACGGCGCCCACGGTCTCATCGTCCACGAGCTGACCCTCGACGACCTGTCCACCGACGGCAAGTACTCGATCATCCACATGCCCGGGCCCGTCGAGTCGCCGGCGATGTTCTCCCGGATGGGCACGTACTACATCGCGATGTCGGACCCGACCTGCGGCTACTGCCCGTCGACCGGCACCGGCTACTTCACCGCGCCGACCCCGCTCGGGCCGTGGACAGGCTCCGGAACCGTCAGCCCGTGGTCGATCCAGAACGGCGAGCTGCACGTGTCGGGCGGCGAGATCGCGCTGTCGGCGAGCGGCTGGGCGTGGAGCGACTACACGTTCCAGGTCGACGCCACGCCGCTGCAGACGGCGAAGCAGGGAGACACCTCCTATGCGCAGGCCGGCGTGGTGGTGCGCGGCTCGGACTCCGGTGACGGCTACGCGTTCCTGCTCTCCAACTACCCGTACACATCGCCGGCGCAGGGCGGCTACGTCGCCTTCGTCAAGTTCCAGAACGGCGCTGCCGTATCCGTCGTGCCGAAGGCACTGCCCTTCCCCGTCACGGCCGGCACCGCATACCACCTGGCAGTCACCGCGGCCGGGAGCACGATCAGCATCGCGGTCAACGGCACGACCGTGGACACGGTGACCGACAGCAGTTTCGCAACCGGCAAGGTCGGCTTCCGGGAGTTCGCGTCCGGCAACGAGCAGGCGGTGTTCGACAACGTGAAGGTGACGGCGCCGGACGGCACCGTGCTGATGAGCGACGACTTCTCCGGCGACCTCTCGCAGTGGGACGCGCCCCCGGTGAGCCTCAAGTCGCGGCTGTTCAGCACCACCTCGTGCGGCGGGCAGCCCTCGTTCGTGGCGCCGCCGGTGCCCGATGTCGGCGGCACCCCGATGTACCTGTACGGCAGCGACCTGTGGAACGGCGGCCCGAACGAGGCACTCGCCAACTACTTCTGGACGCCGCTGCAGTTCGCCCGCGACGGGTCGATCAAGCCGATCGACTGCTCGAGCAACCCGACCGTCCACCTCGCTGTCGGTCAGTCGGGTAGCCAGAACCAGGTGCCCGGCCAGGACCAATCGAGCGGCGTCGACGGATTCACCACATCGTGCGACATCGGCGCCGGCACGCAGCACATGCAGACGTTCACCGCCGCACGCAGCGGCACCTTGAAGCAGGTGCGGTTCACGTCGTTCCAGGCGGCGACGCCGGCCTGGACCGGACCGCCGCCGGACGCGCCGCTCACGTTGTCGGTCGCCACGCTGACCGCGCAAGGAGGCGTCGACCGAGTGCTCGCAACGCAGTCGTTCGGTGCCGTCGGGTGGTCGCCGCGCAACGTCGTCATGAACCCGGACGTTTCGGTGACGGCCGGCACGATGTACGCGGTGATCGCATCCTCGACGACGACACAGGGCTGCTACGGCGTGGCGACCAGTGACGCCAACCCCTACGCCGGCGGGCACGCGGCCACCAGCACCGACGGCGGCCAGACGTTCACGCCGGCAGCATCGACCGACCTCAAG
>DATFTS010000302.1:0-15244 GCA_035261645.1 Jatrophihabitans sp.
CATCGAGATGGAGGGCGCGGACACCGTCGCGGCGGTGTTCCTCGAGCCGGTGCAGAACTCCGGCGGCTGCTTCCCGCCCCCGCCCGGATACTTCCAGCGCGTCCGGGAAATCTGCGACAAGCACGACGTGCTGCTGGTCTCTGACGAGGTGATCTGCGCGTTCGGCAGGCTCGGCACGATGTTCGCCTGCGACAAGTTCGGCTACGTGCCCGACATCATCACGTGCGCGAAGGGCTTGACCAGCGGCTACTCGCCGATCGGCGCGGCGGTGGTCAGCGATCGTGTGGCCGAGCCGTTCTACAACGGCACGAACTACTTCCCGCATGGCTACACCTTCGGCGGGCACCCGGTCTCGGCCGCGGTTGCGATGGCCAACCTGGATCTCTTCGAGCGGGAAGGTCTGGCAGAGCGCGTGCTGCAGAACGAGGGCGCGTTCCGCTCAACGCTGGAGAAGCTGCTGGACCTGCCCATCGTGGGCGACGTTCGCGGCGACGGCTACTTCTACGGCATCGAACTCGTCAAGGACAAGGCGACCAAGGAGACCTTCGACGACGACGAGTCCGAGCGGCTGCTTCGTGGGTTCTTGTCACGTGCCCTCTTCGACGCCGGGCTGTACTGCCGTGCCGACGACCGTGGCGATCCGGTGGTGCAGCTGGCGCCGCCGCTGATCGTCGGCCAGGCGGAGTTCGACGAGATCGAGCAGATCCTGCGCTCAGTGCTGACAGAGGCGTGGTCGCGCCTGTAGAACCGGCGACCTTGTTGCGCGAGGTGCGCCAGGGCGAACCAGCGACCTTGTTGCGCGAGGTGCGCCAGGGCACCCGTCCAGCAACAAGATCACCTCTGAACCCGCGACGCTGTTGCGCGAGGTGCGCCAGGGCACCCGTCCAGCAACAAGATCGGGTCAGCTACTGCGGAGCAGCTCCGCCCACACCATCTTGCCGCCGCCCTCGCGGGGTTCGAAGCCCCACGCTGCGGTGAGCGCGTCCACCAGGTGTAGCCCGCGGCCGTGGTTGCGCGTGGAACTGGGCGGCAGCGGATCCGGCGCACCGGCGCCTTCGTCGCTGACCTCGATACGCAGCGACAGCGGGCTGACCGAGATGCTCAATTCGCACTCGCTGAGCGCGTGCGTCACGGCGTTGTTCACGAGTTCGGTGACCACCAGGAGGACGTCGTCGACGATGTCAGCGACGCCCCAGTTGTCCAGGGTGGCGGCGGTGAATGCGCGTGCTTGTCGCGCACTGGTCAATGAACCGTCCAGCTGCAGCGACGTCTGGCCGGTGCGCTGCTTGCCGATCGTCTCCAACAGCTCGACGAGGTAGTCGAGCTGGCTGTCCTTCAGCGCATACCCCTCGACCCGAGCGGCGATTCCGCTCTCGCGCGGTTCGGTACCGGAGAACACCACGACTTTGGTCTGTGGCGTTGCTCGGCGGATCTCGGTGAGCACCTCCTGGCCGGCGAGGTCGGGCAGGCCGACGTCGAGCACGACGATGTCCGGCTGCTGCTGCGCCGTCAGCGCAATGGCGTCGGCACCGTTCGCCGCCTCACCGACGACCGTGAACACGCCGCGAAAGCGCAGCGCCGTGCGCACAAGACGACGCGCCTCGGGCACGTCGTCGACGATCAGTACGCGGATCGCCATGCTGGCTCCGGTCCGCGTTCGGCAGTCACGCAGTTGACGTTAGGGCATCGCGCCTACTGCGGCACTTTCCTACTGTGTCGCGGCCCGGACATCGGCAGTGTCACCGTGAACGACGGATGGCCTTGCGCATCGGTTTCGTAGCGCGCGGTGCCACCGTGGGCCCGGGCCAGTTCGCGCACGATGAACAGCCCGAGACCGGTTCCCGTTCCGGTGCTACCAGAGATGAAGCGATCGAACAGGCGCGCGCGGAGCTCCGAGGGAACGCCTCGGCCGAAGTCACTCACGGTCAGCTCCACCTGGCCGCCGTGCGCCCGCGCACTGATCCGGATCGGCGCTGCTCCGTACCTCAAGGCATTGCCGAGCAGGTTGTCCAGCAACTGGGCCAGCTTGTCACCGTCGCCCCGCACGCGCAGGCCGGCCGGCACGTCGACCTCGATATCCACGTCCGGCGTCGCGCTGCGCGCCGCACTCACTGAGCGGGTGACGAGTCCGGCGACATCCACGTCATTGAGCTCGAGACTCATGGCCTTGGCTTCGATGCGTGCGGTGGTGAGCAGGTCGCGCAGCAGCCGCTGCAGCCGGGCGCCGCTGGTCGTGACCGCCTCACCCAACTCGGCCCGCTCGGCGTCAGTCATCTGGTCCAGGTGCGTGATGAGCAGCTTTGCCGAGCCGGTCAGGACGCCGATCGGATTGCGCAGTTCATGTGCGGTAACGGCAAGGAACTGCGCTTGATCGGCGGCCTCGCGAGCTAGCCGGGCGTTGGCGACCTCCAGCTCCGTATTCGCCCGAGCCAGTGCTGCCGCGGCCTCCTGTGAATCGAGGAGCATCTGGCGCCGCTCGTCGATGTCGCGGGTCACCTTCGCGAAGCCGACGTGCTCGCCCTGGTGGTTGTGCACAGCGGTGATCAACACACTCGCCCAGAACCGGCTGCCGTCCTTGCGGATGCGCCAGCCTTCCTCCTCGTAGTGGCCGTAGCGCAGCGCCAGTTCCAGCTCATGTTCGGGATGCCGGATCGCCTGCACCTCAGGCGGATAGAAGATGCGGAAATGCTTGCCGATGATCTCGTGGCTGGCGTACTGCTTGATCCGCTGGGCGCCAGGGTTCCAGCTGGTGATCGTCCCCGTGGTGTCGAGCATGAAGATGGCGTAGTCCTGCACTGCCTCCACAAGCAGGCGGAAGCGCTCTTCGCTCTCCCGCAGCTCCTCCTCCGCGTGGCGTTGCGCACTGACGTCCTGGCTCTGCAGGAAGAGGTACAGCGGACGGCCGCGTCCGTCGCGTACCGGGGCTGCGGTGGCGAGCAAGGTCCGCTCGGGTATGCGCACGACATCGTGCTCGAAGCGCACCACCTCGCCCTGTCCTGCCTGCGCCAGGTGCAACGCCTCGGAGATGTCGGTCAGGTTCTCCACCGGTGCGAGATCCCCGTAGGGCATGCCTACCAGCTCATGCGCGGTGTGGCCGACGAGCTCACCGAGCGCGCGGTTGGCGCGCACAATGCGCCCGGTGAGCGTCATCGTCGCCATGCCAATGGCTGCCTCCTCGAAGACTTCGCGGAAGCGCTCAAGGTGCTCATCGAGCACACTGGTGTCGACGTCCTCGCTGCGCGACTGGATGGTCTGCGGCTGTGCAGGGTGCTCTCGGCGGAGCGCGTCCAGGGCGTCCGGTAGCTCAGCCATCGCTGCGGATTTCTCGATCAGTGCGGCGGCGCCGAGTTCGCGGGCCCGGGTGGCCAACTCCGTCTGGTCGAAGCCGGTGTACATGACGACACGGGTCTGAGGGGAGATCCGGCGGATCTTGCTCAGCGCCTCCAGCCCGTCCACCTCGGGCATCGAGATGTCCAGCAGCGCGATGTCCGGCTGATGCTCGCGGCAGAGGTCGATCGCCTCCAGGCCGTTTCGACCCTCGCCAACCACGACAAATCGGCCGGAAAGGTTCAGCTGAGTCCGGACCAGCCCGCGCACTTCCGCGGCGTCGTCGGCGATGACGACCGAACAGCGATCTTCGGCCACAAGACGACCGTAACAGCCGTCCCCGGGCCGGCACGCGCGATCCGTGCCTATCCCACCGTTCGCCCGTGCCAGTCGGCCTTCGCGCCGGAGTCCCCGATGCGGTACAGCTGCACGACCGACCCGGCCGCCACGGCGATTGCCACTACTGCAATGACTGCGGTGATCCACACGGGAACGGCGCGTTGCCCAGTCGCCGACGTGCTGCTCGACCGCCAGCTCAACTCGAATCGGCGCCCCGCAACCCACACCAGCGCGGCAACGACGAACAGGCCGATCGCCCAGGGAAGCAGAGTGTCCCCGAGCTGCGTGTGCTTGCGGATCAGGGGATCGAGCCGGCCCTGATTCCCCTGCAGATGATCACGCAACCACTCTCCGGCATGGGTGGTGATCGGCACGAAGATCAAGGCGACGAGCGCGGTGGCCGGCGTGAGGAAGCCGAGCTTTGCCCGGGCCGCCGGCCACACCGCGCTCGCCACCAGCATGAGGGCCGCCAGCGGCACAAGGACGATCACCACATGGATCAATAGGACGTGCGCCGGTAAGCCGTTCACCTTGACTGGCACTAAGGACCTCGTCTCGTGTGTGGGTGGTTCCTCTTTGACTACGGAACTCCACCTGTCGGCGTTCAGCCTCGCTTCGGCGCAGTCGACTCAATGGACGACGCCGGCGCGGATGTGGTCGAAGATCAGGTTCGTCTCCGTGAGTGCGACGTCGGGGTCGCCACTGAGGTTGACGACGACGAAGTCGCGCAGGTTGTCCGTCGTCGTGGCGGCGATGTGCACGTGGAAGTCGTCGGCTCCGCCGAGGAAGAAGACGTTGAGCACCTCTGGCAACTTGGCGATCTTCGCCATGAAGTCCGGGATGTGACCGCGCGCGTGCGACTGCAGGCGCACCGCGATCATCGCCTGGATCGGACGGCCGAGCGCCGCCGGATCGACGTCCGCGTGATAGCCGCGGATCACCCCGCTCTCGCGCAGCGCGCGGACCCGGCCTAGGCAGGTCGAGGGCGCGATGCCGACCCGTTCGGCGAGCGCGTTGTTCGGGATGCGCGCGTCGGCGACCAACTCGCGCAGGAGCCTGCGGTCGATGTCGTCCAACGGCGGTCGAACGATGTTCGACGGAGCTGTGACTGCCGGGCGCTCACTTGACGATCTGCGTGGCACACCAGCAATTTACAGAATCTTCTTCAGCTGTATAGCCCTCGACGCTCGTTTCCTTCATTCTGGGGAGCAATCTGCTGGCGCTAAGGAGCACAGGATGAAGGTCGGCGTCCCCCGCGAGGTCAAGAACAACGAGTACCGGGTGGCGATCACGCCCGCCGGCGTGCACGAGTTCGTCCGACACGGCCACGAGGTCGTGATCGAACGCGACGCCGGCGTGGGCTCGGCGATCACCGACGCCGACTACGTACAGGCGGGCGCGCAGATCCTGCCGACCGCAGATGACGTCTGGGGCGCCGCCGACATGGTGCTCAAGGTGAAGGAGCCCATCGCCGAGGAGTACCACCGGATGCGCAAGGACCAGGTGCTGTTCACCTACCTGCACCTGGCTGCGGACAAGAGCTGCACGGACGCGCTGTTGTCGGCCGGCACGACCGGCATCGCCTACGAGACGGTGCAGCTGCCCGACGGCTCGCTGCCGCTGCTGGCGCCGATGTCCGAGGTCGCCGGGCGCCTCGCCCCGCAGGTCGGCTCCTACCACCTCATGCGGCAGGGCGGCGGCCGCGGCACGTTGATGGGCGGCGTTCCGGGCGTTTACGCGGCCAAGGTGGTCGTGATCGGTGCCGGCGTCTCGGGTCAGAACGCCGCCGCGATCGCGCTCGGCATGCAGGCCGAGGTCCTCCTGCTGGACAAGAACGTTGCCCGGCTGCGCCAGATGGATGCGATCTACCAGGGCCACTGCCAGACCGTGGCGTCCAACGCCTACGAGATCGAGCGTGCCGTGCTCGACGCTGATCTGGTGATCGGCGCGGTGCTCATCCCCGGCGCGAAGGCCCCGAAGCTGATCAGCAACGAACTCGTCTCGCGCATGAAGCCCGGTTCGGTGCTCGTCGACATCTCCATCGACCAGGGCGGCTGTTTCGAGGACTCCCGGCCCACCACGCACGCGGAGCCCACCTACAAGGTGCACGAGTCGGTGTTCTACTGCGTGGCGAACATGCCCGGCGCCGTACCGCATACCTCGACGTATGCACTCACCAACGTCACGCTGCCCTACGCGCTAGAACTCGCCGACCTCGGATGGCGTGAGGCGCTGCGTCACGACCAGCCGCTGGCGCTCGGTCTGAACACCCACGAGGGCCAGCTGACGAATGGCCCGGTGGCCGAGGCGCATGGCTACACCGCCGTCGCGCTGGCCGACGTCCTCGCATAACCTCGCCCGGTGAGTGACGGACGCGGCTATCGCGGCTTGTCACTGTGGTTCGACCAGCTGGACGAGCCGCTCACGCCACGCGCGGCGCTCGAGGCGGACATCGACGTCGACGTTGCAATCGTCGGCGCTGGCTTCACCGGCTTGTGGACGGCCTATTACCTGCACGCAGCCGATCCGTCCGCGCGCATCGCCTTGCTGGAGCAGGAGATCGCCGGCTTCGGCGCGTCCGGACGCAACGGCGGCTGGTGTTCCGCGCTGTTCCCGGTCAGCGCCGCGACGCTGGCCGGCGAACACGGCCGTGAGGCGGCAATCGCCCAGTACGGCGCGATGCGTGATTCGGTGTCCGAGGTTGCCCGCGTGGCGAGGGACGAAGCCATCGACGCGGACATCGCGCTCGGCGGCGCTGTAGTGCTCGCTCGCTCGGCGGCCCAACTGGCCCGCGCGCGCGACGAGGCAGCCGAGGCTGTCGAGTACCAACTCGGCACCGTCCTGCTTGGAGCGGACGAGGCCCGCGCGCGGCTGCGTGCGACCGACGTCGTCGGTGGCACCTACACCCCGCACTGTGCGGCGATCCAACCGGCGAAGCTCGTGCGCGGAGTGGCCCAGCTGGTCGAAGACCGCGGCGGGCGGATCTACGAGGCCACCCGAGTCACCGGCATTGAGCCGCATCTGGTGCACGCCGGTGCGCACCGGGTGCGCGCGGAGTTCGTCGTGCGCGCCACCGAGGGCTACACCGCGCAACTCGCCGGACGTCGCCGCACCATCGCGCCGGTCTACTCGCTGATCATCGCCACCGAGCCGCTGCCTGACGCCACCTGGGACGAGATCGGGCTGGCTGAGCGCGAGGTCTGGAGCGACCATCGTCACGTGATCATCTATGGCCAGCGCACCGCGGACGGCCGGATGATCTTCGGTGGGCGCGGCGCCCCGTACCACTTCGGATCCCGCGTCCGGCCGGAGTACGACCGGGTGCCGGCAGTGTTCGCCGCGCTCGAGCACACGCTGACCGAGCTGTTCCCGGTACTGCGCGGCACCAAGATCACGCATCGCTGGGGCGGTCCGATCGGCATCGCCCGCGACTGGCACGCCTCGGTCGGGCTCGAACCGGCCACCGGCCTGGCCTGGGCCGGCGGGTACGTGGGCGACGGAGTGTCAACGACCAATCTCGCCGGCCGCACCCTCGCTGACCTGATCCTCGGCCGGCGCAGCGAACTCACCGCGTTGCCCTGGGTCGGCCATCGCAGCCGCGCATGGGAGCCCGAACCCCTGCGCTGGCTGGGGGTGAACGCGGGGCTGCGCGCCATGACCTGGGCGGATTCAGCCGAGCGCCGAGGCGGCCGCCCTTCGCGACTGGCGTCAGTGGTCAACGCGATGATGGGCCGATGAGCGCCGAGCGAACGCGGATCACCCGGTTGCGAGAGAAGGAGCGCACTGACCGCGCCGAGCTGGACGCGCTGCTCGACACGGCCCGGGTGGGGCACTTCGGGCTCGTCGATCCGGACGGCCATCCGGCTGTAATCCCAACCGCCATCGTGCGCGACGGCGACCGCGTCCTCGCGCACGGTTCGACCGGCTCGCGTTGGATGCGGCTGCTCGCCGCCGGGACCCCCACCTGCCTGGCGGTCACCGCCTTGGATGGCCTCGTTGTCGCCCGTTCGGCGTTCGAGTCTTCCCTGCATTACCGCAGTGCGGTGCTGTTCGGCCGGACATCGCCGATCGAAGACGCCGAGCGGACGCATGCCCTGGACCTGATCACCGAGGCGCTGCTCCCGGGACGGACGGCCGAGATCCGCCGGCCGACGACTCGCGAACTGCAGGCCACGCTGGTGCTGGCACTCCCGATCAGCGAGTGGTCGCTGAAGGTGTCGGCGGGCTGGCCGGACGACGTGGCCGAGGATCTCGAGGCGGATGCGTGGGCCGGCGTCGTCCCACTAGTGACCGGTTACGGGCCGCCACGTCCGGCACCTGATCTGCGCGCCGGCATCCCGGTGCCGCACTCGGTGCGGGCGCTTCGCGAGCGCCGGCCCGATTAGTCGACCGGTTGGTAGCGCAGTCCGTCCAACGCCATGCGCAGGACGCGGCGGATGTCGGCTGATTCGGCGTTTCTGATCATGCAGACGCCGCTGACCATGCGCAGCACGTCGACGAACTCGACATCGGATCGCACCGCACCGTCGGCCTTTGCGCGCTCCAGCAACGGCTCGCCCGCGGTGAAGATCGCATCGTGGCACTGGCGGAAGACCGGCGCTTGTGCGCCCACCGTCGCCATCATCTCCTCCGCCAACGCCTTCTTGGTGGCGACGTAGTCAACGAACCGGTCGAACCAGGCGATGAGCGCATCCCACGAGTCTCGATCGCCGAAGTCCGCGGCCGTTCGGCACAACGCCTCGACCTCGTCGACGTAGACAGCCTCGAGCAACGCCTGCCGGGTCGGGAAGTGCCGGTAGAGCGTGCCGACGCCCACCTGGGCCCGGCGTGCGATGTCCTCGAGTGAAGCAGCGGTCCCGCGCTCGCTGAACGCCGCCCGCGCGGCAGCCAGCAACTGCTCGCGGTTGCGCTTGGCGTCGGCGCGCAGCGGCCGCTCGCCGGGGGTGACGGCGTCGTCAGCGCATTCGGCACTCGCGGTGCCGGACGCACGTCCCACCAGACCACCTCCAGAAATTCATTTGCTAACCGGAGGCCCCCTCCGTATCGTAGTTACCGGAGGGCCCTTCCGCTTAGTACCGATGCTACTACCTGATCTGAGGAACTGTGAGCGTTCAGTCTCCAAGCCGTGAATCGGCGCGACGAGCATCCTCGTCCGCCGCATCGGTCCGAAACCTGTCGCGGCGCCGACTTCGGCTGCCGCACGGCCACCCCGGCCTTGTCCTGTCCCTGATCCTGACTGCTCAACTCATGGTCGTGCTGGACGCAACGATCGTGAACGTCGCCCTGCACGACATCAAGAGCGCACTCGGCTTCTCCTCCGCAGGTCTGTCGTGGGTCGTCAACGCCTACACGCTGACCTTCGGCGGGCTGCTGCTGCTCGGCGCCCGCGCCGGCGACATCCTGGGCCGCCGGCGGGTCTTCCTCGCCGGCATCGCGCTGTTCTCGCTCGCCTCGCTGGTCGGAGGCTTCGCCGCCAACCCCACCGAGTTGCTCGCCGCACGCGCCGTGCAGGGCATCGGCGCCGCACTCGCCTCACCGTCGGCGCTGGCGCTGCTGATGACAATGTTCCCCAGCGCTCGCGAACGCACCCGCGCCATCGGGCTCTACACCGCCGTCTCCATCGGGGGCGCCGCCGTGGGCCTGATAGCCGGCGGCATGCTCTCCGAATGGGCGTCCTGGCGCTGGGTGCTGTTCGTCAACGTGCCGATCGGCGTGGCGGTGCTCGTCCTCGCGCGTGCCACGCTGCCCGAGACCGAACGGCAGCCCGGGCGCTTCGACCTGACCGGCGCACTGACCTCGACGTTGGGCATGGCCGGCCTGGTCTACGGCTTCGTCAACGCGGCATCGGACGGGTGGGCAAACGCGCGAACCGTCGCCTCCTTCGCTCTCGGTGTCGTGCTGCTGGCCGCGTTCATCTTCACCGAACTGCGCGCCGAGTCGCCGATCACGCCGCTGCGGCTGTTCGCCGACCGCAACCGCAGCACCTCGTACGTCGCGCGGCTGCTGCTGGTCGCCGGGATGATGGGGATGTTCTTCTTCCTGACCCAGTTCCTGCGCGGCGTGCTCGGCTACAGCGATCTCGTCACCGGGTTTGCGTTCGTCCCGCTCACCGTTGTGGTGTTCGGTGCCTCGCAGCTGTCCGCACGCGTGCTGGTCGAGCGCTTCGGTGCGCACCGGCTGATGATCCTGGGCGTCATGCTCTCCACCAGCGGGATGCTGTGGCTCACCCAACTCGGCGAACACAGCGGCTACGCCTCACTCGTCGGCCCGCTGCTCGTGTTCGGCACCGGCAACGGATTGGCGTTCGTGCCACTGACCTCGGCCGCGCTCGAAGGTGTAAGTCCGCGCGATGCCGGGGCAGCCTCCGGGCTGGTGAACGTCATGCAGCAGCTCGGCGGGGCGCTGGGGCTCTCGGTGCTCGTCACGGTGTTCGGCAGCGCCAGCAAGACTGCGGCCGCGAATGTTCCGCACGGGCTCTCCCCCGCCGAGGCCGCGCGCCATGTGTTCGTCACCGCAGCCGACCACGCGTTCTGGGTCGCGACGATCTTCCTCGCCGGCACGTTGCTGCTCGTGGCCTTCGCCATGCGTCGCAGCGGCCCAGCCCTCGAGCAGGAGGAGCCGGTGCTCGCACCGGTGGCCGCCGACTGATCCACCGCCCGACCCGCGAGGCCGTGCTCAGACGAGCGCGGCCTCGCGGCGTTCCAGCCCACGCCACGCCGGAAAGACAAGCGGGGCGAACGTGGCGAGCAACATCAGCGAGCCACAACTCAACAGCGCCGCCGTGAGTCCCGGCCCCTGTGCCAGGGCACCGCCCACCAGCGAGCCGAACGGGACGCCGACCCACGCGCTTGCCTTGATCGCCCCGAGCACCCGGGCCTGCAACCGGGCCGGGACGCGTTCGAACTGCACCGCACCGAGGATGGGGTTGAGGACTCCGCCGAGCACGCCGCACAGCAGCCACAGCGGCAGCAGCAACGGCAGCGACGTCGACGCAGCGAGCGCGAAGAACGGCGGCGAGCTGGACAGCAGCAGCCCCACGGCGAGCGTCTGCCAGCGTGGCAATCGCGCGGCCAACCACGCGCCGCCGAGTGCGCCGAGCAGCATCCCTAGACCCCATGAGCCGCCGATCAGGCCGATCGCTGCAACGTGGTGCGCCCGGTCGTGCGCCCACACCGGCAGCAGCACACCGGTCAGCGCTTCGTCGAGCAGGTTGGTCACCGCAACCATCGTGACGATGCCGAGCAGCAGCCGGTCGCCGCGCAGGAAACGCAATCCTTCGGCGAGCTCGACGAGGTACTGGCGCAGCCTCATCGCGCCAGCCGACGGATTTGACCGGCCGACCGACGCCGGCAACATGGCGGCGAGGATGAGCACGGCAAGCGCGAATGAGACGCCGTCGATCAGCACCACCTGTGCCGCGCCGATCACCGCAACGAGCACGCCGGCGAGCGGCATGCCGGCGAGCATGGCCGCCCGGTTCGCACTGGAGAACAGCCCGGCCGCCCGCTCGTAGGCGACCCCACCCAGCTCTGCGGTGATGGGCAACAGCGGCGCGGTCGCGCAGTCGGCCACACCGCGCACCGCACCGGCCACTGCCCCAAGCCCGGCGAGAGCACCGACGCTGAGCCCACCGATCTGATGGATGAGCGGGATCGCGCAGACCGCTACAGCGGCCGCCGAGTTGCCGAGCAGGAAGGCGCGGCGCTGCCCGATCCGGTCGACCAGCGGGCCGGCGGTGGCCTGCAGCAGCACATACGGCGTCATCTGCGCGAACCCGACCAGGCCGGTCGAGGCAGCGCTGCCCGTCATGATCAACACGAGCCACGGGATCGCCAGCTGCGACATCGCGGTTCCTATGCCGGAGACCAGATACGCGCCGATCAGTCCGTAGAGCGGCCGCCGGGACGGCGGGGTCGTCGTGTGTGGCGCCGGATCGGTCACGGCTCGTCCGGGATCAGCTGGAAGATGGCGTAGGCCCGTACCGCGTCGTCGCGCGGGTCCGGTTCTGCAGGGTCGCGGCGGTAGCGGACGACAAGGTCGCGCATCGCATCACGCAGTTCCCGGGCCTCGTCGAGAGTGAGTTGCAGCGGCCACTCGCTGACCGTCCACGGCATTGCGGCCAGCTCGGCTCGCCGGCCCGGAATCGTGGTGATGAACTCCAGCACCCGGCGGTGCGACTCGTCGGCGACCAGCCGGATGAACTGCTCGGCTTCTTCGATCGTCTCCTCGGTGCCCGGGTCGCCAGGCATCCGGAAGGTGAAGGACGTAGAGCGATGTACCGCCTTCCACCACCGGTCCCGCCCGGTACCGCGCTCGGTGTCCTCGACCACGAAGCCGTGCTCGGCGAGCACACGCAGGTGGTAGCTCGTTACCCCGCTGGACTGGCCGATGCGCCGTCCCAGGCCGGTGGCGGTGGCCGGTCCGTCCGCCTGCAGGAGGTCGAGCAATCGCAGCCGGATCGGGTGCACCAGCCCGCGCAACGCCTGGGGCGTGAGCAGGCGATCCTGCGCCGGGTCGAACCACTCGGGAAGGTCGATCACACACTCAGGCTAACCGCAAATAGTTCTTTGCAGAAGAGATTCTGCGATCGATGGGTGGTCAATTCGGGGTAAGCCGGAAGGCGTGGACGCCGAACAATGGCTACTTGCGCCTGCCGAGCGCGGCAACCCGGATACCAGGCTCGACGACCGGCATCCCGGACGCGCATGGAGCAGCGGGAACCTCGCGCGCCCGCTCATCCACGGCGCGACCTACTTTGCCGAGTTGCTGGCCCGCGTCGAACGGATGCAGGCCGGGGACATGCTGATGTTCACCGACTGGCGTGGTGACCCGGACGAGCGGCTGGACGGCCCCGGCACGGAGGTCGCCCGCGTGTTCGCCGCCGCCGCGAGCCGCGGCGTCATCGTCAAAGGACTGCTATGGCGCTCGCACTGGGATCGCTTGCAGTTCAGCGCCGGGCAGAACCGGATGCTCGGCGAGGAGATCAACGAAGCCGGTGGTGAATGCGTGCGGGACATGCGGGTACGACCAGGCGGGTCCCATCACCAGAAGTTCGTCATCCTCCGCCACCCCGGCCGCCCTGAACTCGATGTCGCGTTCGCCGGCGGAATCGACTTGTGCCACAGCCGCCGCGACGACGCCCGGCACAGCGGTGATCCGCAACGTCAACCGATGGCGGCGGTGTACGGCGAGCGACCGCCGTGGCACGACGCTCAGGTGGAGCTGCGCGGTCCGGTGGTCGGTGATCTGGAGGCCTGCTTCCGCGAGCGGTGGACGGATCCGACACCCGTAACCCGCAATCCGTTCTATCGGATCTCGGACTGGCTGCACCGCGACGACGATCACCCGGACCCGCTCCCACCCCAGCTGCCCGATCCCGAACCGGTTGGCCCGCATCTGGTCCAGACGCTGCGCACCTACCCCGCCAAGAGGCCGGCGTTCCCGTTCGCGCGCGCCGGGGAGCGCAGCGTCGCCCGCGCCTATCGCAAGGTGCTCGCCCGGGCGCTCCGGCTGGTCTACATCGAGGATCAGTACCTCTGGTCGACGAACGTTGTGGACAGCTTCGCGGATGCCTTGCGAAAAGAGCCGCAACTGCACCTCATCGTGGTGATCCCGCACTACCCCGACCAGGACGGGCGGGTGTCGATGCCGCCGAACGTGCTCGGCCGGCAACAGGCGCTGACCGCGTTACACCGGGCCGCGGCAGACCGGGTGGCGGTCTACGGCGTGGAAAATCCCGAGGGCACGCCGGTCTACGTGCACGCGAAGGTCTGCGTGGTGGACGACATCTGGGCCTCGATCGGCTCGGACAACGTCAACCGGAGGTCCTGGACGCACGACTCCGAGCTGTCCTGCGCCGTGCTGGACGAGACGCCGGATGACCGGGGCGGCCCGGCCCGCAAGTACGCCCGGGACCTGCGATTGCAGCTGGCACGCGAACACCTCGATCGCGACCCCGGCGACGACAAGGACCTCGTCGACCCGATCGACGCGTTCGACGCGTTTCGCGCGAGCGCAACGGAGCTGCAGCGCTGGCACGACGGCGGTCGGCGCGGGGCCCGGCCGCCGGGCCGGCTGCGGCCATATCAGCTGCCGCCGCTGAGCCGCTGGACCAAGATCTGGGCGCAACCGCTGTACCACGTCGTCTACGACCCGGACGGGCGCCCGCGGCACATGCGGCGGCGCAACGAGTTCTGAAGGCTTGCTCAGCCCAGTGGAAGCTGGCGACGCAACTCCTCCAGCAAGGTGTCCAGGCTGTCCGTGATCCGATCCGTTGCGTCGACCAGTGCGGTCGCGGTCTCGACGCCGCCGACCCGCTCGGGTTCGGCGAGCAGCAGTGCGGCGAGCTTCACCTGCTGCTCGCGCAGGTTCTCCGTATCGGCCGGCGGTGTTCCCGCCAAGACAGCCTCTCGCGCGTGGTCGAGGACTCTGGCGACATCTTCCAGGAACGCCGCCAGCTCGGGCAGTCCGCCCGCCTCACGTACCGGAATCCGCAGCGCTTCCACGGCGAGCATGGCGTGCACGAACCGGTGCGTGTGTGCAAGCACGGCTCGACCGAGCTCCACCTGCGCCTGGCCGCGGACCGGCTCGGACTGCGCGCGGTCGACCGATGCCTGGGCGTTGCTGCGCGCGAGGCGGCAGGCCGCACGGGCGCGCTGGAGCTCGGCGCGATCCGCGCGCAGATCGGCGACCACGCGCACGTACCTCGCGTAGGCGCCGAGCAGATCGGCAAGACGGGACGGGACGAACCCGCGCTCCCACGCCGGCCAGGCGACGGCAGCGAGCACGGCGACCGCCCCGCCGGCCAGCGTCGCGTATGCGCGTCCGATCACGGACGTGTGCGCCGGAACCCCGCTGATCTGCAGCAGGATGACCACCAGGGCGGAGAGGCAGACGGCGCTGAGGGCGATGTTGCCGGGTCCGGACAACCGCATGCCGAACGCAAAGACCGCGATCAGCGCCACCTGCCACCAGTCACCACCGGGAACCCAGTGCACGAGCGCGGTGGCAATGAGCACGCCGACGATCGTGCCGGCGACACGCATGACCGAGCGCTGGAACGTCGTCGCGAAGTCAGGTCGGAGAACGACGAGGATGGTCAGCGGCAGCCAGTAGCCGCGGTCGAGGTGCGCGGCGCGCACGAGCAGGTCCGAGCCGGCGACGAGCACCGACAGCCGGATGGCGTGCCGCAGCACGGCCGACTGCGGGTCGAGGTTTGCCCGCACGATGGCTAGCGGGTCGCGCAGCCGCTGCCGCATCGCGGTCGGTGCCTCGGGCATGCGTCCCTCGCTCGCGCCGGCGCGAGTGCTCTCGACGACGGCGCGTAGTTGTCCCGACAGCGCGCGGAGCCTGCCGACCGCCGCGAGCCGCGTCGGCTCGTCGGCGGGGTCGGCACCGGCCGATAGCTCCGCGATCGCAGCGCGCAGCGTCGTGCGTGCGGCGTCGAGCACCTCCTCGCGCACCGGTGCGCCGCGCTCGAGGGCGTACGCGACCTCGTCCAGGACGCTGGCAGCCGCAGTGAGCGAATCGCGCACCAGCTCCGCGAAGCGCTCCTGCCCGTCGGCACTGAGCCGTTCGG
>DATFTS010000303.1:0-3166 GCA_035261645.1 Jatrophihabitans sp.
CGGTGCGCGGAACGTTCACCGCGGAGGAAAGGCTTACCCGGCCGGCAAGCTTTCAGGCCGGCATTACCGTGCCGCGCACCTCGCCGAGCGTCACGGCACCGGCTGTGGCGGTGATCACGACCTCGTCCCCGTCGACCAGCCAGTCGCGGGTGCTGCCGTCGCCCAGGCTCAGCGGTTGCGTGCCGTTCCAGGTCAGCTCCAGCAGGCAGCCGCGCTGCCCCGGTTCCGGACCGCTGACAGTGCCTGAAGCGAACAGATCACCGGTGCGTACTGCGGCGCCGTTCGAGGTCAGGTGCGCCAGCATCTGCGCGTACGTCCAGTACATCCGCGCGAACGGCGGACGGCTGACCAGCCGGCCGTTGATCCGCACCTCGAGATCGATGTCCAACCCGTGCGGTCGCCGGTCGTCGCGCAGCGCCTCGACCGGTGCCGGATCCTGGCGCACCGGCAGCCGCACCTCCGACAGGGCCGCCAGCGGCGTTATCCACGGCGAGACGGACGTCGCGAACGACTTGCCGAGAAACGGCCCTAGTGGCACCGACTCGAAGGCCTGGATGTCCCGTGCCGACCAGTCGTTCAGCAGGCACACCCCGAAGATGTGCTGGTCGGCGGCGTCGACCGGGATGCGTGATCCCGGCACGCCGACCACGAACGCCAGCTCGGCCTCGAAGTCGAGCCGGGCACTCGGCCCGAACCGGCCCGGCCCGAGCACGCCGCAGGGCCGGCGCACGGGGCTGCCCGACGCCACCACCGAGCCGCTCCGGCCGTGGTAGCCGACGGGTAGCTGCTTCCAGTTCGGCGGCAGCGGTTCGCCGGTCGGCCGGAAGATCCGGCCGGCGTTGGCGGCGTGGTGCTCGCTGGCGTAGAAGTCGACGTAGTCGCTCACCGTGAACCCCAGCACGGGCGTGACGTCGTCCAGGGCGAGGAGCTGCAGCGCGTCTGAGCCGAGCAGCGCGGCCGTTGCGGCTCGAACACGTTCCCACGTGGCCGGACCGGCTGCGAGAAACGCGTCGAGCGACCCGTCGGCGAACAGTGCAGGGTCGACCAGACCCAGGTCGAGCACCTGATCGCCGTACCGGACCGCGGCGAAACGCCGTCCGTCGGCGCCGAGCACGGACGCGTACGGCAGGTTGTCGATCCCGTAGCCCATCAGCTGGCCGGGCCGCGCCCTGACCACGACCAGGCATAGCGTCCGTCGTCAGTCGCGCGGCCGCCTTCGCCGAGCCCCAGCGGCCGGAAGGTGTCCACCATCACCGCCAGTTCGTCGAAGTAGTGCACACCGATCGAGCGCTCATACGCGCCCGGCTGCGGGCCGTGCGAGTGGCCGCCCGGGTGCAGCGAGATGGATCCCTGCCCGATGCCGGATCCCTTTCGGGCCTCGTAGTCGCCGCCGCAGTAGAACATCACCTCGTCCGAGTCGACGTTCGAGTGGTAGTACGGCACCGGAATCGACAGCGGGTGGTAGTCGACCTTGCGCGGGACGAAGTTGCAGATGACGAAGTTGTTCCCCTCGAAGACTTGGTGCGCCGGCGGCGGCTGGTGCACCTTGCCGGTGATGGGCATGAAGTCCTCGACATTGAAGGTGTACGGGTAGAGGCAGCCGTCCCACCCGACGACGTCGAAGGGATGATGCGGGCTCACGTGGACCGAACCGGTGACGCCGGACGGCCCGCTGCCGCGATGCTTCACGTAGATGTCGACGTCGCTGCCTTCCGCGACCGACGGCTCGCCGGGCCCGTGCAGGTCACGCTCGCTGTACGGCGCGTGTTCGAGCAGTTGACCGAACTTGGAGAGGTAGCGGCGCGCCGGCGTGATATGCGAGTTGGCCTCGATGCAGTAGGCCCGAACACCCTCGGCGCCGGGCAGCCACCGATGCGTCGTCGCGCGCGGCATCAGCACGTAGTCGCCCTGCCGCGCCTCCAGCGTCCCGAACACCGTCTCGACCGTCGCCGAACCGGATTCGAGGTACACGCACTCGTCGCCCACCGCGTTGCGGTAGAGCGGCGACGCCTGCCCAGCCCACGCGTAGGAGATGCGGACGTCGTCGTTGCCCAGCACCAGGCGGCGTCCGGTCACGACGTCGGTCGACTCGACGTCAGCGTCCTTGAACAACTCGTGCAGCCTGAGGTGGCGGGGCAGCAGCGGCTCGTTCGGGACGGTCTCCTGGTCGGGTAGTGGCCAGGGGCGTGCGTCGACGAGCGCGGACGGGATCTCGCGGTGGTAGAGCAGTGACGAGTCGGAGGAGAACCCCTCCTCGCCCATCAACTCTTCGTAGAACAGACGGCCGTCCGCGTCACGGAGCTGGGTGTGCCTTTTGGGCGGGACGCTGCCTCTGCGCTGGTAGTACGCCA
The DNA here is from genome assembly GCA_035261645.1 of Jatrophihabitans sp. Taxonomy (GTDB): domain Bacteria; phylum Actinomycetota; class Actinomycetes; order Mycobacteriales; family Jatrophihabitantaceae; genus Jatrophihabitans. Next base: position 2,352 of record DATFTS010000303.1, read on the forward strand.
TGCCCTATGTCCTACCGCCCCGAGGGGGGTGCGCGCGACGTCGGCGCGGTCGCAACCCTGAGGTCACCGCTCGTCGAACGCTTGATACCGACGCTCCGGCTTGCCGGTGTAGAGCTGGCGCGGCCGTCCGATGCGGGTGTCCGGGTCGTTCATCATTTCGTGCCACTGGGCGATCCAGCCGGGCAGCCGGCCGATCGCGAACAGCACGGTGAACATCTTGGTCGGGAAGCCCATCGCGCGGTAGATCAGGCCGGTGTAGAAGTCGACGTTCGGGTACAGCTTGCGCGAGACGAAATAGTCGTCACCGAGGGCGACGCTCTCCAGTTCCATTGCGATGTCGAGCAGCTGGTCGCGCTTGCCCATCGCCGAGAGCACCTCGTCCGCCGACTTCTTGACGATGGCCGCGCGCGGATCGTAATTCTTGTAGACCCGGTGGCCGAAGCCCATGAGCTTGACGCCGGCTTCCTTGTTCTTCACGCGGTCGACGAACCGGGAAACGTCGCCGCCTTCTTTTCGGATCTGCTCGAGCATCTCGAGGACGGCCTGGTTGGCGCCTCCGTGCAGCGGGCCGTACAGCGCATTGATGCCGGCGGAGACGGAGGCGAACAGGTTTGCCTGTGACGAGCCGACCAGCCGCACTGTCGAGGTGGAGCAGTTCTGCTCGTGGTCGGCGTGCAGGATGAACAGCCGGTCCAATGCCCGCGCGACGACCGGGTCGACCTCGTACGGTTCGGCCGGGAAGCCGAAGGTCATGCGCAGGAAGTTCTCAACCAGCCCCAGCGAGTTGTCGGGATACAGGAACGGCTGGCCGACAC
>DATFTS010000304.1:0-3928 GCA_035261645.1 Jatrophihabitans sp.
CTTCTTGGTCTGCACGATCCGCTCCGCGACGCGCTTGATGCGCTCGGCCTCGGCAACGGAGGAGCCGCCGTATTTCTGCACGACGAGACTCACAGATGTCCCCTTCGACGGGTAGCGGCGGAGACTTCAGGATAGCGAAACGCGTGCAGCCGGTTACCGCGCGCGGGCCGGGAGCAGGCCGTCCGGGCCCACTCCGAGCAGGCGCTCAGCAAACGCCTCGAAGGTTGCCGGGGGCAGCCGATCGGCACGAATGCCCGCGTTGCCCTGCTGGTAGAGCCAGCGCAGCACCGCGGCGACCGACTCTGCGTTCAGGTCGGCGGCCAGTCCGCCACCCGTAACCTTGACCTCCCGAGCGCGCACCGCTGACCCGGCAGTGACCACCGGCACTTCGGCGACAAGCGCCTTGCCCATGATGCCGCTGGGCCCCTTGTACGGCTGGACGACCGAGATCACGTCGCACGCAGCAACCAGCTGGTCGAGCTCGTCGTTGGCCAGGTGCTTGTCCCGGACGATCAGCCGGTCGAGGTAGCCCGGCGCAGCACTCTCGATCCACTGCCGCACCTCGGCGTCGACCACGCCCGCGATGAGCAGCTCGGCGTTGTCCGCGCTGGCGAGCGTGGCCTCGTAGACCAGCGGCACCGCCTTGCGCGCGTCGATCAGCCCGACGATCCCGACAATCGGCCGATCAAGCGGCAGGTCGAGCGCGGTGCGCAGCGCGGCGCGGTCGCGCGAGTGGGCACTGCACACCGCCGCGTCGCGCAGTCGCTTGACGACCAACCCGTCCGACATGTCGTCCCGTCCGGCGAAGCAGCCGGCGCGCGAGAGCGTCCGTGTTGCGTACGCCAACAACGCCAACAGCCCCTTCGAGAGCCGCATGAACCAGAAGCGACGATCGAACAGCTCCACCCGCGTCGGGTACCGCGTCAGCATGAAGACCACACGAGGCCGACGGGGCAGTCCCCGAAACGCCTTCGCCGCGACGTACCACCAGCGCTTGAGGGTCTTGTCGGCGTCCATCACGACGACGGTGTCGACCCCACTCTCGCGGCACAGCTGCGCCACTTCGCGTGCCATCTCGGCGGTCGGCGGGTAGATCGCGTCGAAGCGTTCGATCACCTTCACCGGCGCGTCCTGCAGATGCGACCGGAACGCCTCGGTGGCCTGCGCGCCGATGGATGTCAACAGGATGACGTCTCCGCTGCGGTGCGCCACGCGCGCGACCTCGGCCGCGAGCTGGAACCGGTGCCCGCCCGGGTCAGGCTCGACCAGAAGTGTCGTCACCGGCGGACGTACTGGGGCAGCAACTCCGCGCACCGCTCCACGAGGTACTCGGCCCACCGCTGCGGGGTGTACTGCTTGGCGAGCTCGACGCTGCTTCGGCTGATCTCCGCGCGGCGCTGCGGATCAGCGTTGGCGATCCAGTGCATCGCCTGGGTGAGCTCCTGCGCCCTGCCCGGCGCGACCACCCGGCCGTTGTAGCCGTCCAGCACGAGCCGTGACGCGGCCCCGCAGGTGCTCGTGCAGATCACCGCCTGGCCCGACGCGGCGGCCTCCTGCACGACGACTCCCCACGGCTCGAACCTGCTCGGCAACAACAAGCAGCCCGCGTCCGCCATCACCGCGGGCAGATCGTTCGGCGAGACGAAGCCGAGCAACTGCACCCCCTCGATGGCCTTCAGCTCGGCCTCCATCGGGCCGATGCCGGCCACCATCAGGGGCCAGGGGTCGCTCGACTCCCGCCGATAGGCGCGATAGGCCTCGGCGAGCACGTCGACGCCCTTGGTGTCCACCAGCCGGCCGGTGAACAGGAACGCGTTCCGCGGCGGCGTCTGCGGGCCGGTGAAGAACGGGTTGTCGCACGTGTAGAGGCCGACGAGGATCTCGTGTTGCCGGAAGCCCAGGTGCCGCGCGAACACCGCCTGCTCGTCACCAGGCATGAACGCCGCGTCGAACGCCGGCTGGATGTAGAGCTGCCGAGTGAGCCGGCCGAGCCACTGCTTCGGCGTGCCGAGCCACTGGTGGTCCATCACGACGACGCGCAGCGCGCGCCCGCGCCAACGGCGGGCTGCCTTCATGTAGGCCTGGATGTGCCAGGTGTTGACGACAAGGACGTCCGGCCGGAACTCCTCCAGCTCGGCCATCAGCAGATCCTCGTCCGGCTTGCCGCTCCAGCCGACCGCCTCGAGCCCCTTGGTGAGTTCGGCGTCGTCGAAGGGCGCCAGGAAGGGCGGGTGGACGAGCGCCTCCTGGTACATCAGCCGAACGTCGTGGCCCTGCTCGACGAGGGCGCGCATGCCCGACGTCGAGTACCCCGTGATGTACTGCCACGCCAGGTAGAAGCGGGTCACCGGCAAGCTCCCCAGATCAACCGCACACTGAACACCCGAAGAGGCTACAGAGAATCTGGCGCACGTCTAATCGAGCGCGGTCGGGTCTAGCTCGTCGAGGCGGCAGGCTGTTGTTTGGCCAGCAGCTCGCGGAAGTACTGCACGGTGCGCTCCAAGCCCTCGTCCAATGCCACCGTCGGGTTCCACCCCAGCAGCTCGCGGGCCTTGTCGATGTTCGGCTGCCGCCGCACCGGGTCGTCCGACGGCAGTGGCCGATGCTCGATCCCCCCGTCGCTGCCGACGATCTTGAGGACCTTGGTCGCGAGCTCCATCATGGTGAACTCGCCCGGGTTGCCCAGGTTGATCGGGCCGGTCAGCTCGTCGGGCGTGTTCATCAGCGCGATCAGCCCGTCGACGAGGTCGTCCACGTAGCAGAACGAGCGTGTCTGCGTGCCCTCGCCGAAGATCGTCAGCGGGTTGCCGAGCAGCGCCTGCACGATGAAGCTCGAGACCACCCGTCCGTCGTTGGACAGCATGCGCGGCCCGTAGGTGTTGAAGATCCGCGCCACCTTGATGCGCAGTTGGTGCTGCCGGTAGTAGTCGAAGAACAGCGTCTCGGCGCAGCGCTTGCCCTCGTCGTAGCACGACCGCACACCGATCGGGTTGACGTTGCCCCAGTAGCTCTCCTCCTGCGGGTGTACGGCCGGGTCGCCGTACACCTCGGACGTCGAGGCGAGCAGGATCTTCGCGTTGCACCGCTTGGCCAGCCCCAGCATGTTGATCGAGCCGTGCACGCAGGTCTTCGTCGTCTGCACCGGGTCGCGCTGATAGAACACCGGCGACGCGGGGCAGGCGAGGTGATAGATCTCGTCCACCTCGACGTAGAGCGGGAACGTGACGTCGAAGCGCATCAGCTCGAAGCGTGGTTCGCCCTTGAGCTCCTCGATGTTCTGCCGAGTGCCGGAGTAGAAGTTGTCGACGACCAGCACCTCGTGCCCCTGGGCGAGCAACTTTCGGGTGAGGTGCGAGCCGATGAAGCCGGCGCCGCCGGTGACCATGATCCGGCGGGGGCGCAGCTCGATGAGCGAGTTGGACGGCGGCATCAGAGACACACGCGCAATCTAGCGCCCGCTTGCATCCGCCCGCGTCGCTATGAGGCCCCGACAGCGACCGGTGCGGGTGCAAACCGTCACACGGAGGCGGCGAACGCGGCGTCCAGAATGTCCAACCCCTCGTTCAGCAACTCGTCACCGATCACGAGCGGCGGCAGGAAGCGCAGCACGTTGCCGAACGTGCCGGCGGTCAGCGTGATGAGTCCCTCCGCGTGGCACGCCTTCGCAACGGCGGCGGTCAGCGCCGCGTTCGGCTCCTTGCTCCCCGGCTCGACGAGCTCGATCGCCAGCATCGCGCCACGGCCACGGAGGTCGCCGACAGCGTCGTACTTGTCGGCCAGTGCGGCTAGCCGCGGACGCATCACCGATTCGATGTGCCGGGCGGCACCGCACAGGTCGTCCGCTCGCATCGTCTCGATCGCCGCGAGGGCGGCCGCACAGGCAACCGGATTGCCGCCGTACGTGCCGCCCAGCCCGCCACCGTGCACG
>DATFTS010000305.1:0-2674 GCA_035261645.1 Jatrophihabitans sp.
GAGACATCATGCGGCTCAGTAGCTGGCGTCCGGTCTCGTCCTGCTGCGCCGGGAGGTAGAGGTCCACCGCGCTTGTGGGTCGATCGCCGGCCGCGAAGAACGGGATGCCTTGCAGGTGATCCCAGTGCATGTGGCTCAGGACGATCGCACCGCGATAGGCAGGTGTGGACAGGCGCGCGGTGAGCATACGCAGACCGGTGCCCGCGTCCAGCACCAGCGTCGGGTCTTGCGCGCCCTCGGGGATGACCGCGACGCAGGACGTGTGACCGCCGTAGCTGACGAACTCAGCGCCGGGTGCCGGCGTCGAGCCGCGCACACCGAGAAGCAGAAGTCTCACGGGCCCTCCGTCGAGTCCCGCCGACCATAGCGGTGTGATCAATCGAGAGCGCGTCGGGCGTCGCATGGCATTCTGACGGGGTGGGGGTTGTACCGGAGTATTCCGGGGCTGACGGCTGGGACGATCCGGAGGCCTATCTCGCCGCTGACAGACGGGATGCGCTGCGCGCCGGCGTGTCGATCCCGGAGCGGGTGCGCGGGGCGGGGCTGTTCGCCGACCTATCCGGCTTCACGCCGCTGACAGAGGCGATGCACGCTGAGTACGGGTCGAGCCGCGGGGCCGAGCAGCTGACCGCCGCGCTCGACACGATCTTCACTGCCGTGCTCGACGAGCTACATCGGCACGGCGGCAACGTCGTCTACTTCAGCGGGGACGCAGTCACGTGTTGGCTCGAGGGCGACGACGGCCGTCTTGCTGTCGCTTGTGCGTCTGCGATGCAGCGCGCGATAGGGCAGGTGCAGGAAATCGTGCTCCCGTCCGGACGAACCTTCCGCATCGGCCTCAAGATCACCGTTGCCGTCGGCGCCGCCAGGCGGTTCGTGGTCGGCGACCCCGACATCCAGCTGATCGACGTGCTCGCCGGTCGACTGATCGACTACCTGGCGGCGGCCGAGTCGGTCGCGGCGCAGGGCGAGGTCGTCCTCGACGAGTCGGCGTTGGATGCTCTCGGCGACGCCGTGGTGATCTCAGAGATCCGCAAGAGCGCCGAACGCCGTTGCGGTGTCCTCGAATCGCTCGCCGAGGCGCCGACGCTGCCAACCGTGCGGCGCGAGGACGAACGGCTGCCGGACGACGTCATCCGCCCGTGGCTCCTGCCGCCCGTCTGGGAGCGGCTGCGCACCGGTCACGGTGAGTTCCTCGCCGAGCTGCGACTCGCCATTCCGATCTTCGTCCGCTTCGGCGGCCTCGACTTCGACAACGACGACGGCGCCCGCGACCGGCTCGACGCGTTCATCCGAGGCGCACAGCAGGTGATCGACGGATACGGCGGCGCCGCACTGCAGCTGACTCTGGGTGACAAAGGTGCCTACCTGTACGGGGTGTTCGGCTCGCCGGTCGCACACGAGGACGACGCGGCCCGCGCCTGCGCAGCGGCGATCGACCTGCTCGCGCTCGCGGCGACTGGCAGCGGCGTCACCGATCTGCAGATCGGCATCGCGCAGGGCCGTCTGCGCAGTGGCACCTATGGGCACCCGTCCCGGCGAACGTTCTGCTGCCTGGGAGACGCGGTGAATCTCGCCGCCCGGCTGATGTCGGCAGCCGCGCCCGGACAGATCGTCGTCGCCGACGAGGTGCAGCGCGCCGCTGGCAACCGGTTCAGCTGGACCCGGCTGCCCGACTTCAGCGTCAAGGGCAAGAGGCGCCCGGTGATCGCGCACGCGCTGGACGGCCGCCAGGCCCGGCGCGGGGAGCGAAGCCACGTGTCCGCGCTGGTCGGCCGGCAGGACGAGCTGGCGCGGCTCACCGGGCTGCTCGACGAGGCCATGGCCGGCTCTGGGCAGGTCGTTGGGGTCTGCGCCGAGGCGGGCCTCGGCAAGTCGCGGCTGCTGGGTGAGGTGGCCGGCACCTTCGGCGCGCGGGGGGTGGCGTGTTACACCGGCGAGGCGCAACCATTCGGCTCGCGCACCAGCTACTTCGCGTGGACGCAGATCTGGACGTCGTTGCTCGACGTCCCGGAGGGCACAAGTGACGAGCGCCTCGCCGCCGTGACCGCCTCTGTCCAGAGCCTGGCGCCCGACCTCCTCCCGCGCGTCCCGCTGCTCGGGTCCCTGGTGGACAGCGAGTTTCCGGACTCCGACCTGACCCGCAGCTTCGACGCCAAGCTGCGCAAGACCTCGCTCGAGACGCTTGCGGGCGAGATCCTGACCGCGATGGTGGCCGCGCGCGGCCCGCTGATCCTCGTGCTCGAGGATTGTCACTGGCTCGACCCGGTGAGCGCGGACCTGCTCAACACCGTCGCCCGGCTGTCCGCCGACCTGCCGCTCGCGGTGCTGCTCGCGTATCGCCCGCTCGACGAGGCCGACACCGATGCGCGGGTTTGGTACGACGCGGTGTCGTCGCTGCCGCACTGGTCGGAGTTGGTTCTCGACGAGCTGACCGAGTCGGCCACCCGCGAGCTCATTGCGGGCGAGGCGGCCCGGTTGTTCGAGCTCGACGCGGCGCCGACCGATGCCCTCATCGACACCGTTCTCGCGCGGTCGGGTGGCAATCCCTTCCACGTGCAGGAGCTGCTCACCTATCTCTGGTCACAGCACGTCGATCCCCAGGACGATGCAGCGGTCGCCGCCGTCGACCTACCGGCCAGCCTGCACGCGCTCGTCCTCAGCCGCATCGACA
>DATFTS010000306.1:0-3571 GCA_035261645.1 Jatrophihabitans sp.
CGAGCTTGGTGACGAGCTCGTGCGGCGCGGGCAGGCCACGGGCCCGGCCCGGACGTCCCGGCGCGATGCGGGCCAGCTCGTCGAGCATCGTGGCGGGCACGCCCACCCACAACTGCGGCCCGAGCTCGCCGCGGACGAACTCCCCCACCGTCCGGCCGCTGTGCCGGCGCACCAGCTCGCCCACCAACCAGCCGAACGTCAGCGCGTGATAGCCGTGCGCGGTGCCTGGCGACCACTCCGGCGATTGGCCGGCGAGCTGTGCCGCCATCGCGACGGGGTTCGCCGCGTCCTCCACCGAGATGGGACGGTCGAAGGCGGGCAGGCCGGCCTGGTGGCTCAGCAGGTGCTCGCCCGTCGTGGCGTCCTTGCCGTGCGCGCCGAACTCCGGCCACCAGCTGGTGACGGGAGCATCGAGGTCAACGTCACCGCGCTGGGCGAGCAGCAGCGCCGCGGTCGCCGTCACCGCCTTGGTGCACGAGAAGGTCACGCAGGCGGTGTCGCGCCGCCACGGCCGTCCGCTGCGCTGATCGGCGACGCCACCCCAGAGGTCGACCACACAACGGCCGTCGACGTACACGCTGACTGCAGCGCCTAGCTCGTCCCCGGCGGCCAGGCTCTCGTCCAGTACCTTCCCGACCTCGGCGAAGGCCGGGTCGCACAGTCCTTCGGTCATCTGCTGAGCCCGAGGTGGCGGGCCGTCACCTTGAGCTGGTGCTCGAAGTAGGCGTCGTAATCGGTGATCGCGTTGGTGAAGCGGCCGAACAGCTCGAAGCTGATGGTGCCGAAGAGCTGCGCCCAGGCGGTGAAGGCGCGTGCCATCACCCCCGGCGGGACGCCGGTGAATCCGTCGATCGAGGCGATGCGCTCGAAGTCTGCGCGCACCGGCTTCGGCAGCCGGTCGCGCGGAGGGTCGATCGCGCGTCGCTCGACGCCTTCGCGCAGTATCGCCATCGCCAGCAGGACGGGCCGGTTCGCGGGCTCGATGGTGTCCTGCGGTGCCGCATACCCCGGCACCGGGCTGCCGTAGAGCAGCGCGTATTCGTGTTGGTTGTGCAGTGCCCACTGGCGCGCGCTGCGGCCGAGGGCGAACCACCGGCCGGCCAGGTCGCGACGGGGCACCTGCTTCTCGGCCTGTTCGATCGCGTCGGCCATCGATGTGTAGGCGTCCACGATCAGCGCAGTGAGCAGCTCGTCCCGGCTAGCGAAGTAGCGATAGACCGCCGACGAGACGACGCCGAGGTCGCGGGCGACTGCCCGTAGCGACAGGTTCGGGCCCTCAACCGCTAGGTGGTGCCGGGCGATCTGTTTGATCTGCTCGATCGTCTCGACCCGGGCGCGCGCCCGGGGGGTAAGCGTCGACTCCAGGGACATCGCGTGAGTGTCCCACGAGACGTCGCTCGTCCGAGAGCACTGCTCTCAGACCGCGATTTCGGGGGGTATTTCGGACAGAAAGGGCCGGACGGCGCGAGGGGGGTACACGCCGTCCGGCCGGGGCGCACGCTAGCCCATCACGCCAGCGTCGCGCGAAGTATGCCCACCCGGGTCTCAGTCGAAACGCGGCGACTCCGTTCGAGTTCGCTTGAGTTCGAAGAAGTACGGAAACCGCGCCAGCGCGAGAGCGCCGTCCCACATCTGGGCAGCCTCCTCGCCACGCGGGATGCGGGTGATGACGGGCCCGAAGAACGCCACTCCGTCGACGTGGATGGTCGGCGTCCCGACCTCCGTACCTACCGGGTCCATGCCCTGGTGGTGCGACTTGCGCAGCGCGTCGTCGAAATCGGTCGACTCAGCGGCGTCAGCCAGCGACTCGGGCAGGCCCACATCGTGCAGCGCCTCGACGATGAGCTGCCGGTCGAACTCGCGACCCTCCGTATGCCGCTTGGTCCCCAATGCGGTGTACAGGTCGCGCAGCACGTCGCTGCCGTACTGCTGCTCGGCGGCGATGCACACTCGCACCGGACCCCAGCCGCGGTCGAGTAGCTCCTTGTACTCCGCGGAGACCTCACGGCCGTCGTTGAGAACCGACAGCGACATCACCCGGAAGGTGAGCTCCATCGGGCGTAACTTCTCGGCCTCGAGGATCCAGCGCGACGTCACCCACGCAAACGGACACAACGGGTCGAAGTAGAAATCCACAACCGGGCGCGGCGAAGTAGTAGTCACATCAACAATCGTACGCTCGGCCGTGTGCGGCGATCTTGTTGCGCGATGCGCGCCCCGGCCCACGAGCGGCAACGAGATCGGCGCCATAGGCGCTTTTAGGCGAAGGCGCGGAGGGCCTCGTCGGCGTGCACCTGCATGTTGACCTCGCTGTGAATCGCCTTGACGATGCGGCCGTCGCGGTCGATCGCGAAGGTCCAGCGCTTCACCGGGCCCAGCCTGCCGAGCAGGCCGCCGCGCGCGACGCCGAACAGCTCTGCCACCCGGCCGTCCTCGTCCGAGAGCAGCGGGTAGTCGAAGGAGTGCCGGTCGGCGAACTGTTTCTGCCGGTCGACGCTGTCCCGGCTGATCCCGACCCGTTGTACCCCGGCGGCCTCGTACTCGGCGGCGATGTCGCGGAAATGGCAGGCCTCCCGAGTGCAGCCCGGCGTCATCGCGGCCGGGTAGAAGAACAGCACCACAGGGCCGGCGGACAGCAGGTCGCTGAGTGACCGCTTCGTGCCGGTCTGGTCGGGAAGTTCGATTTCGGGCACAGTGTCACCTTCGCGCATACCCTGACGCTATCTCCGAACGGCACGTGCCGCTGGCTGAGCCAGCAGATGCTGAGAAGCGCGGGCCTCCGACGTGAAAGACTTGTAGCACAAGCTCACGGGCGCCGACCGCTGATCCGGTGTGGCGCCCGTCCGAACGACCGGCCCCCATCCCGGGCCGGGCAGCGACAGGAGTGACAAGCCAGGTGGCAGTTCCGAACCTCACCCGCGATGATGCGCGCGCCCGCGCCGAACTGCTTCACGTCGACTCCTACGACGTGCGCCTCGACCTCACCGACGGGGGTGGCAAGCCGTCAGATCGCACGTTCCGGTCCACGACCACGGTGACGTTCACCGCCCGCGCGGGTGCCGAGACCTTCATCGACGTCATCGCGGACAAGCTGCACGCGGTCACCCTCAACGGCCGCGAGCTCGACGTTTCGGGCTACCGGCCGGAGAACGGCATCACGCTCAGCGACCTTGCCGAGCAGAACACGCTCGTCGTCGACGGCGACCTGCTCTACACGAACACCGGCGAGGGGCTGCACCGCTTCGTCGACCCGCTCGACGGCGAGACCTACCTCTACAGCCAGTTCGAGACGGCGGACGCAAAGCGCCTCTACGCCTGCTTCGACCAGCCGGACCTGAAGGCGGCCTTCACCTTACATGTGACCGTCCCGGAGCACTGGCAGGTCGCGTCCAACAGCCGCGTCGAGCGCGAGGAGCAACTGGCGGCGGGCAAGACGCTGCACCTCGCTCCGACGCCGCGGATCAGCCCCTACATCACCGCGCTGGTGGCCGGGCCCTATCACGTCGTCACCGATCACCACGACGGGATCGACCTCGGGCTGTGGTGCCGGCGGACACTGGCGCCCTACCTC
>DATFTS010000307.1:0-2341 GCA_035261645.1 Jatrophihabitans sp.
CTTGCACTCATAGGAGTGCTGGCGCGAGAGTTCCCAGCAATGATCCGGGAGTTCAAGATCATCCGGATGTGACACCGGCGTGCGAGGGTGCGGATCGGCCCGTCGCCAGGATTGAATCTGACCCATGGCCCTTCCGCAGACTGGAATCTTCGCCCTTGGCACAGTCGCGCACGCTTATCTGGAACTCGATCTGATCCAGGGCGCCGATCCGCGCGCGCTGGTCAGCGGCGCGGCGGGCCTCTCCGAACCGAGGACGACGCTCGGCGGCGTCAACCTCGTCACCGGCTTCCGGCCCGAGCTGTGGGCCGGCGTCGCCCCGGCGAGCACTCCGGAACGTGTCACAAGCTTCACTGAACCGGTCGTCGGACGCGACGGATACACGATGCCGGCGACGCAGCACGACCTGGTGCTGTGGGTGGCCGGCGCAAGCTATGACGTCGTTTTCGACGCGGCGATCGAGATGTCGGCTGCGCTGCGCGACGTCGCGGCGCTCGCCGACGAGACGGCCGGCTGGTCGTATCACCGCGATCTCGACCTGACCGGCTTCATCGACGGGACGGAGAACCCGTCGCTGTCCGAGGCCCCGGCTTATGCGCTCGTTCCGGACGGCGCCCCTGGGGCCGGCGGGTCGATCCTGCTGCTGCAGAAGTGGGCGCACGACGCTGCCGCGTGGTCGAGCCTCACCGTCGAGGAGCAGGAACAAGTGATGGGCCGGCGCAAGTCGGACAGCGAGGAACTCGAGGACAAGCCTGATACTTCGCACGTCGCACGCACCGACCAGGACAAGTTCGGGAAGATCTTCCGCCGGAACACGCCGTACGGCTCGGTGCTCGACCACGGCACGATGTTCGTCGGGTTCAGCGCACAACAGCGACCTCTCGCCGTGATGCTGGCGAGCATGGCCGGAGTAACGGGCGAGCGCGATGCCCTCACCCGTTACTCGCTGCCACTCACCGGTGCGTACTACTTCGTCCCGTCGCTCGACGATCTGGCCGCGTTCGCACCGCCCGAGGACGAAAGCGATTGAGACGGGTCAGCGGCGATGCCGCGCGTGCTGCAACCGGCGGGCGCCGAAGACAAATGCGATACCGACGAGCACGAGCAGAGCGCCGAGCACCAGTTGCCGACCTACCTGGCTTACCCCGGTGGCGGCGATCGGTTGCGTCGACGACGACGGGGTCGGGCTTACCGCCCTGACGACGACGACGTTTGTGCAGGCCGTCGCGGAGGCACACGCTCCGCCGGCGCCGGTGGGCCGCACCGTGTTGCGCAGCCGGGTGTTGTTGGCGGTGTGCTTGTCGACGATCACGCGGTAGGTAATCGTGACGACCGATCCTGGTGCCGGTTTGATCGCCAGCGGCCCGACCCAGGACAGCGTGGAACCGCTGATCGTCACCTTTCCTGCTGACGCGTTGGCCGAGCCTGCGACCACACGCGCGTTGCCGCTGAGATTGGCGAGGGTGTCCGTGAATGCCGCAGCCGTGGCTGGGTAGGCGACCTTTCCGGTGTTGGTGACAGTGATCGTGTACTTGATCTCATCGCCCGGGTGCGCCGTCGCGGTGGAAGCCTGCTTGGCCACCGTGTACGACGTGCGCGGGCTCAGGTTGCATCGACCGCTGTCCTGGATCGAGGCAGCGCCCCAAAACTCGGCGCTGACCGTAGTGACCTGGTGGTAAGGCAGAACCGCGGTGGACTGCGCGGTCGGCAGCGAAGCCGGCAAGCGCAGGATCTCGCCGCCCGGAGTGAATGCATAGATGATGCCGCCGGACTGCGCGCTGCCGAACGCGAGCGGCAGCGTGCCGATCTGCACGATGGTGTGGTTCGGCTTGATCCGAAAGACCTTGGTGTCATTGTCGGGCAGGTTCCGCCCCAACGCGAGGATGTCGCCGTTGGCGAGCACCTGGAAGTCACCGGACGCGTGTCCGGCCGGGAAGGACACCGGGTAGTCGGCGCTGCCGCCGGTCGCCGGATCAAGCGTGAAGATGCGGGTGTCCGCAGCGCCGGCGAGGATCAGCTGGCCGTCAGGTAGCGCCGACAACGCGTTGAAGTTTCCGGCGGCGGCCGCCGGCCCAGTGATGTCGATGACCCGCGTCTCGGTCCCGTTGTTCGGATCGATCGTGTACAGGTGCGTCGGAGCGGGCGCGTCCACCAGATCGACGCCGTAGAGGGTCTTGCCGTCGCTGCTCCACGCGATGTCTCCGTAGTCGCGGGTCAGCGGTGTCGTACTGACCACCTGGCCACTCGGCGTGTACTGATACAGCACGTCGGCTGACGGAAGGCCGGTGTTCCCCCACACGTTGCTCGGCGGGCACGTGAGCCCCGATGGCGGAGGCGGCGCAGC